>JANNCQ010000047.1:0-44174 GCA_031386685.1 Candidatus Altimarinota bacterium
CCGATTTTAATCCTAGCACTACCGACTCTTTCTCCCTCTCCGCAATAGGCGCAGAAGATGCATTTTTTATCAAGTATAACTGGGCGCAAGATAGCCTGCTTGTAGGCTCTTGGCAGGGCGATACCCTATGCGCCGGCGACACAGCTATGCTTACGCTGCACATAACCAATGCATATACAGGTACCTATACTACTTGGCTCCCAAGTGCTGTGACTGAGACAACGACGATGACGGGATATATCTACTACACTACTCTCGGGAAGGATATCCTCTACAGTAATACCATGACGCCTATCACTGCTGCTAACACTGCGACTCAGCGCATGAAAGTCATGGGACAATCCTGAGAGTGAGTCGGTGGTGGATCTCGTGCTCGAGTCGATCTCATTAGTTCTATCAGGAAACAAGCAGCTCTCCTCTCTCGCAATAGATCGAGCTACGATGATGTAGACTATCTTGTCGTGAATGGGGACCATACTGTCACATCTACTGAACTCAATTGAAGTACTGGAATCAAGGCAAAACGCTCTATCATATCAATCGGTGGAGATATCACGATCGCGGATAATATCTCTGCGAGAGATTATCCAATCGCCATCATAGCACTCACAGATGCAACTGGAAATAAGGGAAATATCCGAATAACAGGAACTGTCCGAGATATCCACAGTTCTCTCATAGCGGAACATGGTATCATATCAGCCACGAGTAGTTATCAGCTCTATATTCATGGCTCTCTAGTATCCGCCAATCCTCCACGTGAGATCGCCCCGACGGGGTGTCCATACTTTGCATCACTCGGCTGTACACGATCAGACTATGATCTCCCAGGATCACGTGCCGACTACGCAGCACTATCTCCGACTGATCAAGCATCAAACAAAAGTGCGGGCAGTAACACATATTCATCTCCTCTCGTGATCGAGTGAGATCCACGTATCATCCGTGATCCAGCCCCAGCAATGAATAAGTAGATTGCAATATAAAAGACAAATATCAATATATTTTACTTTGACGTTGTCTGAGAAACTTATACAATCATTTGTGTTTATACTCCAGAGTATACACGATGTTATTTTTCTTACCAATTTTTCTATGAGTATAGTAAAAGAGTTCCGAGACTTCGCAATGAAAGGTAATGTAGTCGATCTTGCTGTAGGTGTGATCATCGGTACAGCGTTCGGTAAGATTGTCGCCTCTATCGTGGAAGATATCATCATGCCGGTCATCGGCAAGATCAGTGGTGGTGTAGACTTCTCGAATATGTACTACAACTTCGGGAATCCTCTCGTCGTCGGTGCACTCACAGATGCCAAGAAGGTTGGGGCTGTGATTGCATGGGGTAACTTCATCACTATCACCCTCAACTTCATCATCGTGGCGTTCTGTATATTCCTCGTGGTGAAAGCCATGAATCGAGCTATGCCAAAAAAGGCTCCAGCTCCAGCCGCTCCAGTAGGACCTACTGATATAGAGCTCCTCGTCGAGATCCGAGACCTCCTCAAGAAAAAATAGGCGTATACAAAAAGCTATGTAATCAACTTTGATACAAAAATCCACTCGGTCAGGGGTGGATTTTTTGTACAAAAATTCTGAAACAATACTTCTCATACCATATTTTCAAATAAATTCTATTGACAATAATTTTATTTGAGTACAATATATAAAGTTTATAAATAAATATCATACTATGGGCCTCAAGCATAACTTCGCAGCAGCTATCCTCGCCAGTACAGCACTGGGTGTATCAGCACAATCTACAGGAACTCAGGGCATCGGTGATAAAACCGCACAAAATGTCGCCTCAGCTCTCAAAATACCTGTGAATGGAGATATTGATATTAGTGGAGTAAACTCATCTCAGTTTGGTCCTGGAGTACAACTTGATATAGTAGGATGAGATAAGTCAGTTGCACTAGCTGTCCGTGCAGAGTCTCTCAAGTGAGCAAAAGCAGCTACGCTCGCCATCTCTGGACAGGTAACTCCAGGTGTTATTACCACAGTATACGCAGCAGCTCGAACAGAAGATGCTCGATCTACCTACAACAATCCTGCATATTCTGGTAATCTTCGATGAGAACAAGTAGGTGCGAGTATATCGACTACTGGAGTAGGACCATTTGTATCTGCATCTCTCGGTGTCGCTCATGGTCGCTCTGGTGATACAACTCTCGCAACAGGTAATATGCTCTCGAGTCAAACCCGCATAGTAGAGACTCCTACAGAGACACAGACATGGGCTGATATGTACAATACAGCGAGTACTACGAGTTATCGATGAAGCCAATGGAATAGTCTCACTGCAAAATGAGATATCGATATGGGCTCGGGTGGACGACTTGCTCTGCGAGGTGGAGCTACTCACAATAGTCTCACTGGTACTACGGCAATATATGGAGCAGAATATACACAATATATGGGCAAACAGGGCAAGATCGTAGTCGGATATGATCATATGGCAAGAGATCTAGATCGAGCTCAGGTGAGCTATAGCTATCCTATCAGTAGATCTGGATCCATCATCGTCGGTGTCTCACATACATCTGGAGCAATACGTGATACTCGTGCGATGATCGGTCTCACATGGACACTCGGAGGTAGTAGCAATCAGGCTCAGTACAATCGATCAAGTGTCAATCCTATCGATGCTCGTACTCTCGCCTGATCGACAGCTCGAAGTGAAGGTGTGGCTCCACTTGCCTCTCTCGGAAAAGTCGAGACTGTAGTATCTGCACCTACACTCGTATCGACCACCAAGACTGGTACAATACTCAAGGATCTTACTGCTCCTGTGATCACTCTCAGTGGAGCTGCCATATTAAATCTCGCCGTCTGAGATATATATACCGAGCCAGGAGCGAGTTGTGTAGACAATATAGATACGAGTTGTACGGTAGCCATAACTGGTACTGTCAATACAACAGTAGCTGGTACATATACACGTACCTATACTGCTACAGACGCCAAGTGAAATACGAGTACAAAAATTCGTAGCGTAATCGTAGCAGCTGCAGATCCAGCTCCTATAGCAGGTGGCGCATTCGCGGCACTCGCAGATATGACGGTGAGTGATAACACATGAACAATTACAATAAATGCAGGTGGTGTGACAGATTCACTATGACGTAGTATTTCATATTCTGCATCAAATCTTCCTGCAGGTTTTTTAATAAATAATTCCACCTGAATTATTTCAGGTGACTATGATGCTTTTGGTGATACAAGTTTTAATATTACAGTAACTGCTACTACAAATTGATCAGCTCAATCAATATCAAAGACTTTTATTCTAAAAATCAAAGACTTGATATAAAGAATCAGATTACCGAACTAAGATGTTCTTAATGGTTGTTCCTATTGGCATAGGATACGGTACGGGCGTTCATCATACTATACCATAGGGTAATCCAGATACTGGAATGTTTCCTATTATCATTTGACTTGGTAAATTAGTTGTATTGAATGTGAGACTTGTTTCACTTGTGACATCAGCAATAGTTACATTAGGAGTTTTACAGAACCATTTTTTTCCAGGTGCAGAGATTCATGTACAATTTTTATTGTTTATTACAAACCATTTTTCAGTTCCAAAATCTGCAATGTATGCTTTTGTCCAATTAGATACTAAATTAGTACCAACAACACCTCCCAACTCTATTGTAATGGTCTTACCTGAGAGTGATAGTCCATCTATAGAATAGGAGAGATATTGCCCAACAGTATTTATCGTGAGTCCATTGTCTCCGATATTACCATGTGTTGTTGCTTGGTCAGCAGAAAAATAACTACCACTCGAGCGGAGTGGCGAGACAATTCGCGTATTCCCCGTTGGCATATACAGTTCGTTCACATAATCCGCAAATGCCACAAGTCTACTATCTCGACATTTTTCTAGGCTCGTCCCAATGAGTGAGTTCCAGTATATTTGATTAATAGTATTAGCTCATGACGTTATATTCGGACATAGAGCATCTAGGACTTCACTCGTCACACTACTAGGAATAGTGACATCATATTCTTGTTGTACTCTAGAGACTGATCGATTCTGATAGAGATAGTCGATATCTGCTCTCGTATTGTCTCGGATCCATGCCGAGCTGTCGAGGAGAGTCGTCTTGGTAGTACTCGGAGATGATCATCCCACGTATGATGTGGGGCTTGTTGCACCATTGGTGGGTGTAGTCGGGTATACTGAGAGCTGTGATCCAGCAGTCAGGATCGTTGGAGATGTTCATAGAATTGTAGTTCCATCAATAGCTGATAGAGTAGCTGCGTCTAGAGGCCTGATAGAGTCTATCACAGAGATAACATATGGTCACGTGCTCACTGATCTCTCTATACTGACACTCGTTCATCTGACTCCTGCGACCAGTCCTCATCCTCCGAGATTGACCCCTGTACTCGTGAGGATACGACCCCAGAGTCGACCATCTGTCAGGATCGCCTGAGCGACAGATTGTCCAGAGAGTTGTCCGATAGAGAGCTCGACGACGGTACTCGTATCGAGACGGAGCACTGAGAGATCATCGGTGAATGTGATCATACCAGTACCTACAGCGGTCGTGGATAATATATCTCATGCATAGAGCGGATCTCATATAGAGATAGCGGTACTCGGTGATGCTCATCTCGTGATAGATACACTAGTCCCCTCCGTGAGATAACCGATGAGTACCCCTCTTGTTCCGCATATCGCTCTTCCACTCGCATCGACTCCGACCCATATCTTGTTGATGATCTCAGTACTACAGTCACGATTTTGGAGGTATCCACTCGCTGTTACTCAATTGAGTTTGTCAGTATTGGTAGCTGTACCATCAGTCGGATCAAAGAATGCGAGTGCACCACTGATCGTACCTGCTCATCCTGGTGATCTCGGGAACTCAGTCGTGTTGGGGAACATGAGAGTAGATGCCCATACAGCACCGATACCAGTGACGAGGAGGAGTGGGAGGAGAGAGAGTTTTTGCATAGAGATTTTCTTATGGATTTCGGAGCATATTTGCCGCTGTAAACTTGGACTCGAAATCGATTTTACGGAGTACATTTCACAGTGCCATCAGCCTGGAATCCTATAATACACTTGTTAGCTGCACAGCTCTGTCCTGCTTTCACAGGAACAAATGCACTCGTATCCTTATTGTCGAATTTTTTTGCATTTTTGACTGTACCATCATTGACTGGAGTATCCCAAGGTGTAACGAGTATCTTGTTGAGTAATTCTCCGAATATTCCCCCATTTGCCGCATAGGCCACTCCCGTGAATCCTACAGATACGATGACGACAAAAGCGACACCAAAAACGAGCGCTCGAGTGACTTCTTCATGAATGAGAGCAAATAATCCAGATTTTTGCATATTATATGAGTTAGTGATAGGATGAGTATATGCGAAAGCTCCGAAATCTCAAACATATTCTCATTGTATCTCTCCTCTCCCTCACTCTCATATTCGGGAGTATTATGATTTTCTCTGCAGAGTTCTCGAATGCGATCAATTGATTTTTTGTCTATCGGACGACTGGCAGAATCTGGCAGGATCGGATATATACACATCATCTCACTCCATCATCCGATATCGCGATCATAGCGATCGATGAGCGGACTATCAACACGCTCCAATCACAATGAGATCAGAAGATGCTCACGATCCCCAAGTCACAGTACGCGAGCCTAGTTAGGAAACTCGAGTGAGCAGGCGTCAAAGGGATCGGATTCGATATCATATTCCAAAATAGCGACCCAGATGAGCAAGCATTCGCGGATACCATGAGCCAATATGATAATATCGTCATCGCGAGTATGCGATATAGTGGCGAGGCATGTACTCTTGACACTGTGGGGAGTTGAGAGACCTGTCCTGGTGCTCCGAGATCCGTCTATGCGACTATACCGTGGGGCATCATCGATATTGAGAGTGCCTATATGCGACCGATGAGTTATGATATCTCACGTACCCCATACCAATCATGGAAAAAATGAGACTCCAAACTCAATACTCTTCCATTAGAACTCGCAAAGATATGAGGATACAAGGTATTAGATTTTGAGAAAAATATTGTACTCAATCCACTCCTCTGAGTTCCTCACTCCTACCCGAGTGTCTCTTTCATCGATGCACTCTCTATGTCGAGGGTTGAGCTGATGGCGAACTTCGCCGGCAAATATATCCTCATCGGAGAATCAGGTACACTCATCCACGATAGTCTCGTATCTCCCGTGACTGGCACACTGATGGATGGAGTGGAGCTCCATGCCCACTTCCTCGATGGACTCCTCCAGAACAAGATGCTCGTTCGTCTCGATAGCAACACATCATTCGCAGTTGCGATCTGACTCACTATAGTGATGATCATTCTCTATCTCTTGCTCCCGAGCTACCTATCGCCAATACTTGCAATAGTGATGATGGTATCTATTCTCTGGCTAACTCGCTATCTCTACGATATCGAGCGTACTCTCGTAGATGTCTTCCCTCTCTTTCTCGCGGGTGGACTTCTGACGTTTCCGCTCACTTTTATCTATCGGTTCTTCGTGGTGGATCGTGAGCGCCGCTATATCGAGAACGCATTCGGGCACTATATCGATCCCAAGATGGTGAAGATGATCAATATGGAAGAGGTCGATCTCACGCTCGGAGGTGAACAGCGAGATGTGACCGTGTTCTTCTCAGATATCGCAGGATTCACGACAATCTCTGAGGCACTTGGTACTCGCGATCTGTTTTATCTCATGAGCTCATACCTCTCTCGTATGACGGATATCCTGATCCGTGAGGGTGGCACACTCGACAAGTATATAGGAGACGCGGTGATGGGGTTTTTCTGAGCTCCAGTCACACAGGCAGATCATGCTCGGCGAGCCTGTAGGACAGCTATCGAGATGAGGAAAATATTACCCGAATTCAACCGTGAGATCACAGAGCGTGGAGTCGCACCGATCGAGTTCCGAGTCGGGATCGCGAGTGGAGAGGTGATGGTGGGCAATATCGGGTCGTCTGACCACTTCAACTATACAGTCCTCGGTGATACCGTGAATCTAGCATCCAGACTTGAGGCGATGGGTAAGGAGTATGGTGTCCATGTGATTATCTCGGGTGGTACGTATGATCAGGTATGAGATGTATTCGCTGTTCGCGAGCTCGATACGATAGCCGTGAAGTGAAAAACCGAAGGCGTCCATATCTATGAACTCATCGGTCTCCTGGGATATACGACAGATAGCGAGATCCATGAGATATATGCTCAGGCCCTGCTCCTCTATCGAACAGATCAGTATGTGGCTGCAGCAAAGCTCTGGGAGACACAACTCGCGATCGATCCCCCATCTCGTGTGATGGCTCATCGTTGCCATGATATCATAGAGGGGCGAGTGCAGGTGAAGGACGGAGTATATCATATGGATCACAAATAATAGAAAAAATCTTTCTCGAATACTCGAGAAAGATTTTTTCTAGATATTTATTACCTGACACATCTCACATTCGCGAGCTCACCCATCGTTGATCTCTGGAGCTGGAGTCCTGTATCTGTATATGCCCACTGGTATGAGTTATTGACGTATCCATAGTCCGTACCGGTTGTATTATATCCAGCATAGCTGGATCCTATATGCATCACCGTCGGTGTACCACCATCCATCGTAGATGTCCAGTATGCAGCACTGACTGGGAGTCGAGAGCTGATCGTCACATCTCCACCAGAGTTGCGAGATGCCTGGTATGCTCAGTTCGACTGGAGACCGATGAGACTCGTTATCGTAGAGCTATTGGCACGAGCATATGACTGGAGTGTTTCCCACTCTCCACGATTCGGGAGACGGTATCCACTCGCACATGGACCAGTAGTCCAGGCACTCGTCTGAGTCTGCTTACCCATCCACTCGAGAGTCGTACTAGATCCGTTGGAAGATGTAAATGTTGACTGCGTATCTCCAGCAAAGAACCATCATGATCGATTCGGTGAACCTGCATTGCGGTCAAGTGCATTGCATGATGCCCAGATCTGCCCTCAGATGATGATATCCGCAGTAGTACATCCTGGGTAGCTCGATGAGACTGGACCATATGCATTATTCAGACACTGGTACATATTGTTGATGACCATACAAATGAGACCATCATTGTTCTGTGGTGTCTGGTAAGAGTTATTATTGTAGTAGCTATTGTTAGTATTGAAATAATAATAGTACCCAGGATTCGGTGACGAATAGTACGTATATCCAGCTATATATGCTGGAGAAAAATAATACTGCCCTTGCTGTGTGCTATGGGATTGTATCGTACTCTGGGTTGGGATATTGGTATAGTAGTAGTATCCAGGAGTCGGAGTGGCATAGTACGTATATCCAACGACATAGCTCGGAGAATAGTAATAGGTACTACCGACAGACATATGAGTCACTTGTACGGGTGCCTGGTATATCTGAGATGGATAGTATGGAGCATGATATGGTGTCTGGTAGTAGGGTGTTGTGGTCTGCATGTTGCGTCCCTTGCGGATACGGACACTCGCGTCTGCGACTGGAGCTATAGTGACAAAAAGGAGACAAATCGAGATGAGAATCGATATGATTTTTTGCATATTTTGTAATTTAGGATACATCCTATATACTCTTATTTTTGTATTTGTCAAAATTAATATTTCATTTCCGATATACAAATGAAATATATATTTCTCAAGATAAAAAAAAGCCTTCGCGAAATTTGCGAAGGCTGTTTGGATCAACTACCGACCTGCTGCTGCCTCCAGCTTTGCCGTCTGATCCGCGATTGCGAGGGCATCGAGGATATCTTCGAGATCCCCCATCATGATGACTGGAAGATTCGGGAAGTTCTGATTGATCCGATGATCGGTGAGTCGATCTTGTGGGAAGTTGTAGGTACGGATTTTCTCACTGCGGTCTCCTGATCCGACGAGAGCAAGACGAGTTGCTCCTTCGAGCTTGGCCTTCTTTTCTTCCTCTATTGCGTATATTCGAGACTTGAGGACGGACATAGCTGTGAGCTTGTTCTGTAGCTGAGATCGTTCATTTTGACACTCGGCAACCACACCTGTTGGGAGATGGACGATACGGATGGCAGAGTTCGTTTTATTGACGTGCTGGCCTCCTGCACCACTCGCTCGACACGCAGATATCTCAAGATCCTCTTCTCGGATGACGATATCGATCTCCTCAGCCTCGATCATGACAGCAACAGTAGCTGTAGAGGTATGAACTCGACCATTTTTCTCGGTTTCAGGGATCCGCTGGACTCGGTGGACTCCTGACTCATATTTGAATCGAGCATAGGCACCAGCTCCTCACTCGATTTTGAATATCCCCTCTTTGTATCCTCCCGCATCATTCCATGACTCACTCATCACTTCAAGTGTATATCCCTCCTTGCGGGCAAATACCTTGTATGCTTCAGCAAGCTCATGGGCAAATAGTCCAGCCTCATCGCCTCCAACTCAAGCCCTGACTTCGAGGATGATATTCTTACTATCGTTAGGATCTTTTGGTAGTAGAGCGATCTTGATCGCTTCTTCGAGCTCAGGGATACGCTTGTCCGCAGCAGCGATCTCGCCTTTCATCATCTCAAGCATCTCAGGATCCTTCTCATCCGTGACGAGGGTCTTGAGTTCATCATAGTTGGCGTAGAGCATCTTGTATTCACGGTAGAGTTCTACAGTGAGCTGTATTGATTTTTTCTTTTGATTGGTTGCCTTGAGTCGCTTCAGATCTGCATAGATCGTCGGATCCATGAGCTCAGTTTCGAGGGATTCGTATTCAGTGATGATGTTGTCGAGGGAGAATTTCAAGAGAAGTAGTTTTAGGATTTTAGAATTGCATTATATAGAAAAATCAAAAAAGTCGAGCGAAAAGAAAAAGACCTGCCATTACAGCGGGCCCTTTAATGCGTACATCCTACGAGATAGGGAAAGAAAAACTTCCCACCAAGAATGTACTAATTAAGGTGAATTTTTAATGAGCACCCCCTCAGAGTATTGTACGATCACAATACCTGATTTTTTACTCGCAACAGTGATCCATATAGTATTCCAATCAGATACTTTAATCCCGTAGCCAACAATAGGCGGGACCCACAATCTGGAAATGTAGGATATATCACGAGCTGAGTTATTATAGGCTAATGTAAAGATAGTCAAATTAATTTTGTGAAAATCCTCACTTTCTCGCTTTGACTTCGGCTCATTTTTCTATACTATCTCGGTGTACGCTCGGATGGTGGAATGGTATACACGGAGGTCTCAAAATCCTCTGCCTCACGGCTTGCGGGTTCAAGTCCCGCTCTGGGCACCAGATTAATTAAAACATAGCGACTATGAAATTCCAGCTCGATAATCTCATCACTGAATATGAATCTCTCGAAGCAGAGCTCGCAGATCCTACGATCTACGCTGATCTCAAGCGCCTAAAATCGACAAATCAAAAGAAAAAATCCCTCGAAAGAACGGTCATCCTCTACCAAGATTATAAGCGTATCTATGCCAACTATGAGGAAGCGAAAACACTCGTGACCAATGAGAAAGATGCCGATATGCTCGAAATGATGAAAAGTGAGATAGCGGAAGCCGAGAAGAGAATCCCTGAACTCGAAGAAGCCCTGAAGATCGCCCTCCTTCCTACTGATCCCAATGATGAGAAGAATATCATCCTCGAAATACGGGCATGAGCTTGAGGAGATGAGGCATGACTTTTTGCTCATGAACTGGCAGAGGCGTATAAAAATTTTGCGAAGAAAGAGTGATATGCTCTCGAAGTCATGAGCGAAACATGGAATGATGCAGGATGATATAAAGAAGTGATTTTTAAGATCGATGGTGCCTGAGCGTATTCTCTTTTCAAGTTTGAATCAGGAGTTCATCGCGTACAGCGTATACCGGCTACAGAGAAAAATGGTCGGGTACATACTTCAACGACGACGGTCGCTGTCCTTCCAGAGGCCGAAGATGTCGATGTCACGATCCGAGAAGAGGACCTCGAGATTATGGCATGTCGTGCGAGTGGTGCAGGAGGTCAGCACGTCAATAAGACGAATTCTGCTATCCGAGTCGTCCATATTCCGACAGGACTGGTCGCAGAGTGTCAGAATGAGCGTTCACAACTCCAAAATAAACTCACCGCTATATCAGTACTGAAATCGAGGATACTCGCTATGGAAGAGGAGAAAAAACTCTCTGCCGAGTGAGCCGCTCGACTCGCGCAAGTCTGATCAGGAGATAGAAGTGAAAAAATCCGTACCTACAATTTTCCGCAAGATCGTATTACAGATCATCGTATCAATGCAAATTTTTCCAATCTTCCTGTGATCATGACGGGAGATCTTCGAGATATCATCGATGCTCTTGCTATTGCTGATCAGACTGCAAAACTCGAAGCAGCAGCAGGAAATATAGAATAGTCCTTCTCAAATTTCAGAGACAATTCTTATAAATGGCAAGCTATTTTTTTCTCTCCTCACTTGTAAATACGAGAAACTGATTATACTAAGTATATTACATTTTATATATTTTTTATGCGTATTCTTTTCCTCATTTTTTCTCTGGGCTTTTTACTTGCAAGCTGTAGTACAAAAAATACAACTGCTCCTGTGAAGTCTGAGTCTTCCCAATCAGGCATTCAATGAGTTTCTTATACTGAGGCTCTCGAAAAAGCCTCATCGAAAATAAAAAATACGAAAGAATTCGAAGAATGTATGCGACCAAGTGTGAATATGTGTATCAGTCAAGTAGGCAATCAGCTCGCACGTACGCAGAAGTCTACTGTTTTTTGCGACGAGATGGTCGAGGGAGAGGCAAGAGATGGATGTAAATATGGCGTTATCATGTCACAAACTTCCGATACGAAAGATATAAAACAGTGTGATTCACTGAATCCTACCTATAAAAAAGAATGTCGTATCAGTATCCTTCTCGATTTAGCAATTAAATCAAACGATATAAAACAATGTGATCTTATTGATTCTGAGTCCTCTACTCTTTCTGGAGGTACTAATCTTCCTGCAGGTAGGGGTGATCAGTGCCGTACAGATTTTATCATGAGAAAACCAGATTCTCAGATAACAGATTGTGAAGTACTCAAGAATGGTCTTTCAAAAGATATGTGTAAGGCAATACTCAAAAATCGGACTGAGTGAGTGCGAACACTCTCAGAGCCACCAATATGAAATAATCTAAAGTAGAAAACTATGGCAATCATACGAAAGTGTATCATACCAGCAGCTGGTTTTGGTACTCGTTTCCTTCCGGCAACAAAAGCACAACCGAAAGAAATGCTCCCTATCGTCGATAAGCCAGTAATCCAGTATCTTGTAGAGGAAGCCGTCGAAGCAGGAATTACCGATATTATTATTATTACTGGTCGAGGGAAACGTTCGATCGAGGACCACTTTGATACTTCTTTCGAACTCGAAAAGACTCTCGTAGAGAAATGAAAAATCAAGGAACTTGCCGAAGTAGAAAAAGTATCTTCACTCGCTCGTATCGCCTACGTCCGTCAGCCTATTCCGCGTGGTGATGGTGATGCACTTTTGCGCGCTCGTGAATGGATCGGAGATGAGCCTTGCCTCGTTCTCTTCGGAGATGATTTGATCAGATGAGAAAAGTGATGAGCTACTCAACTTGTAGAAGCCTTTGCGAACAATCCTCATCCCGTGATTGCTCTTGAGAGAGTTTCAGACAAGAGAGCCTCTTCTTATGGGATCATAGAATCATCTCATCAGGAATGAAGAATCCATCAAGTCTCGAAATTTCTCGAAAAACCAAAACCTCATGAGACTGACTCTCGACTCGGTGTGATCGGAAAATACATCATCACTCCAGAAGTATTTGATTATCTCGCGAGCAATAGTGAATGAGCGAGTAAAGACGGGGAAATCCGCCTTGCTGATGCTTTTGCTCGGATGGTGTCCGATGGTAAATATATAGCATGAATCGAGATGGAAGGGGAGAGATATGATACGGGAGATAAATTCGGATTTCTCAAGGCGACGATCGACTATGCTCTCGCGCGAGAAGATCTTGGTCCACAGCTTCTAGAATTTCTTAAAAAAAGGGTGAATGAATCATAGATGATGAATGACTCATGCCTAGGATCATCAGGACGAAACGATTCGAACGATGAAAAGGATCATATTATTTTCCTAGATTGCTTTATTATCTTTCACAATGACAGAGCAACAGAAACAATCTCGTCGTGCCACAGGAGATCAGTGAGAGCTCACCGCTATCCGTTATCTCCAAGAGAAATGATATACTATCATCGATACGAACTATACGATCCAATGAGGAGAGATCGATATCATCGTAAAAGAAGATAATATATATGTATTTGTCGAGGTACGCTATAGATTCGATGAATCTCATGGTCATCCACTTGATACTTTCACTCCTATGAAGCGGAAGGCGATGAAGCGTGCGATTATGTACTATCTCATGAAGAACAATCTGAGCGTCGATGAAGCGAGAGTCGACTTCATCGGCCTCATGCCGAAAAAAGACGGTACTGTAGGGCACCGTCTTTGGCATGTGAAAGGAGTAGAGGTCTAGTCACCATCATTATTGTAATCAGGATTATCGCTATCTCCTGGGCGTCTTCCTGTAGCATCTGGAGACTTCCATGGAGTATGTTCATCATATCGTGTCTGGATACTACCTGGTACGACTCATCTCACAGCATCGATGACATCAGATGTCGATGATAGTCTTCGAGACTTTTTTCCCCGATCTTTCCATACATTATAATCAGACTCAGCATTTGTCTTTATAAGATCTTGTTTATATATTGCTCGAGGATCGATCCCCATAGCTTCAAAATCTCGAAAGTACGTGAACTGTGGAGTACGGATATTTCTTTCTATGTCATCATCATTTTTGATTTCTCCTGCATTGAGTTGTCCATTGAAAAATCCTATGAGCTCTTTTCTCCAAAAGAGGTATTGTCTTTTTTGGAGAGCCTCATCTCCATAGAATTTTTCAACATCACTACTTCCTTTTACTTTTTTTACGAGATATTCCCATATTTTTTCCTTGGTATTGTCTTCCATCGGTTTTCCTCATCGATTTGTACCACCGAATTTCAGTTTATTGAGATTGGAGTAGAGCGACTGGAGTCATTGCTCTTCAGGATCAGTACTTTCACTATCCCTCATAATGAGACTGTACCCAAAACCATGTTCATCGTACCAGTCTTTCCCAACGGCTCCTCACGGTATATTTGCGTCTCGAAGTTGAGTAGTATGTGCTCAAGCGAGTTGTTCTCTATATTTCTTGACTGTAGAGTTCTTTTTTGCCATCTTTGTGATCCATCCATCATTATTCTGGAGCATCTCATGGAGTCATTTGTCTTGATATTTTTGCCAGAATTTCATCATTGCAACGGGGGGAGGATTATCTTTCCCATATTTTTTTTCAGTCATATCAGCTGACTCGATACCATGATCGAACCGACTACAGATACTATTAAATGTATCTACAGCTTCTTGTCAGATTTTTCCTTGGTCTTTCAATTCTATGAGCGCGAGTCTCACCGTATCCCGATAGACCATATTATCTGACTCTTTCCGAAGGAAGGCGTATCCATGGAATGAAAGACCATTTTCTCCATAGTTCTTTAAATCTTGGAGTGCAGTAGGATTCGTATATTTTGTATATCCACCTACTGCCCATACAAATGGAAGGGCTTGATATTCTGGTGTTTTGACCTTTGCAGCGACTTGCTCCATACCTCCTATCGCCTTATAGAACTCATGAGTCGAGAGATACCCTATTGCTTTATTGAGTCGTCACTGAGCATTTACCATTCCTGTCTGATCTTTTCCTTTTTGGACGGCATTTTTGTATCATTCGAATTTCCAGTCCTTCTCATATCAGCCTGGCCCGCCTATCGACTTGACGACACCTGCAGCATAGGGGAACTTCTCAGGGTTCCCATCGATACTTTTGAAGAGCGCATGGATGAGATGCTCTTCCGGTGGTTCTCCTTCACTTCCGAGCTCAGGCTTTGCTTTATCGTATGCTTTTCTTCTCCAGTGGATGATCGCACTTTCTCCTCATACAGAAGGCAGTCGAGCCGTATGGATAAATGCATCAAGATACGCAAAGTAGCCTTGGGGTTTCGATGCGAGGTTTCCCGGGGTGACAGTCGACTGGAATTCTCTTGTATCCTCAGCATAGAGATGACCATATCCACTTACCATGAACTGTATGGCTGCCATGACTTCTTCAGGACGAGCATCACGATTGTGAGCGATATGGATACATTTCAGTCTTCATTTCGGTCCAGGAAGGTTTGCGATCTTATTTTTATATTTTTCTACGATCTCTTTACTGCCATCTACGATATCAGCGTAGAGCTGGGCTTCGATCCCATCAGGAAGATGGAGGAATTTTGCCGTTCCCATGGCGAATCTTGCCGCGTCGAGTTTTGATCACTTCTCGAGAGTATGTTCGATACTATGATAGATCATTTCGAATCATTTCCACATACTTCCGATACTCTGCATCTTTCCCAGACGAGAGAGGAGGCTTCCTTCCATATGATCATGGTCATGCCCATGTTCGAGACTACTATGAGCATGAGGGTCGATGATGTCATTGCTGGTAGCTTTTGAGAGCTTATTCTTCTTGAGATACACTAAAAATGCACCATAGGTCATCCACTTGTCATCATAGTATTTTTCGAATGCTTTTTCTGTCCCATGTTTTTTGGCGAATTGAGTCATTGATTCTTCCTTTGATCCATCTACAAATTCTCCAAAATGTACCATCCCATCTTTGATCCCAGCAATACGTATATGTCCTCCACTTTCACTCTCGAAAGCTTTCATGATCTCTTTTTTCTCATTCCCACTCTCATCGATATTTTTCTGTACTATTTGACCATCTTCTATGAGAGCGTTCTCAGTGACTCCATGATTTCTCGAGAGAAGAGTGATGAAGTCAGCATCACTGGATAATTTACTGACTCGGCGGAGTTCATTATTTTCCGCAAGCAATAGTATATCGGATAGAGACTCTTGCATCTTTCTTCATCTTTCGTTTACTATCGTTATCCTGTTTCATTCGAGGGATTCGACTTTCCAGGTTTTCTCTGTAATTTCTCATTTATTCTCTTCCGGAGCAGTGAAGTAGGTTCATTTCTCGAATCCATATTCTCGTCCTTCCGTATCGAATTGGTCGAGTTTGGCAACTATATTTGATGCTGTCACTTCTTCATCATTGAGATTGCTTGCATCAAAGAGTTTTCCATCGATTCCTGCCTTATTGGTTTCATCTACGAGTATATCACTTTCGAATTCTTCTTTTTTAAGAATACGAGCAGTCGCAAGTTCCCGAGAAAAAAATGCATAGAGCTCATCATAAGAGAGGTCTCTTCTTGTCACAGAATGTATATAACCATTTTGATGATTGAGACCTTTTACTACGACTCATGTCTCATACCCATCATGGACATCGAGTGGAAGTCCATCTTTATCTTGGGTCTGATCGAGGCGGAAATAGGAATAGTTATCTTTCTCTCAGAAGCGGACTACTCCACCAGGTTTGAAATTCTCTATTCCTTCTAGGGCATTTCTCGTTTTATCTGAAGACCGGAGCATTCTCTCTACATATTTTAGAAATGCAGTATGGTGGTCATCGTCTGGGAACATCTTCACAGCTTTCCCGAGTGCTGTCGTATCTTCTCGCACTTCAGCAGAGCTCCTCTCTATACTCATGCGAGAGATGATACTTTCACCGATTTTATTTATCTGGGCTTTAGATTCGAATAATCTGCCAAGTTTTGAAGCATCAATATCTTTGGTCGACACTCCTAAGGGTATCTCTTCTATATTTTCATAGGAGAGTCATTCGATAAATTTCTTTTTATCGCCTACATCGAGATCAGAATAAATCGGTCAAAAATTCCTAAAAGCGATCTCATCTAGTTCACGATCCCCGATAAGTCATAAGCTTAATGCTACTGATAGTGGAAGAGTGGCATCAAGTGCTGAGAGGAGTTCTTTCTTTCTCGTATCGCTTACACTCCGATATACAAAGAGGAGCTCCCGTATAGTATCGATATCAGGAATCGATCGATATTTTTTATAGTCTGAGAACATTTTCTCGGATTCCTTTTTCTGAGATAGGGTTGGACCCTGGTCATCAAGATCAAAAAATATCTCTTTATAGTCGATAGCTACTTGAGGAGTAAGTATATCTGTTCATATTTCTCATAGTGCATGCTGCAGAAATTTTTTCATGTACCCTCTTTGTGAGAGCATTTTTCTGAGTGTTGATACTTTTTCGAGACGGAGTTCTTTTTGGATCTTTGACTCCCAACCATCAATATTCCTGACATTTGGAAATATATCTTTTATTCGTACGAACGCTTCATTCCTCAGGGCAATAAGACTTTTTGTTCTTTTGCGTACCTTCTCAGCAATATCAAATCCTCCGATGCTATCAATCTGACTTTCCTTTACACTGTTCCAGTCAACTTTATCTTTTATATCTTGTGGTGTGGGCTTTTCTCTTCTTCTCTTCATCAAAGTTCTCATCTTCGTGTTAAAATCAGAGGTATCCTTCTCATAATCGATAAGTGCATCGGGTTTTTCGTCAGATATGAGGTCTTCGACACATCCTTCGAGTAGATCATTGACCGTTCAGAAATATTTCCCATCTTTCATCGTTTCTGATTGTTCTGAAGATCGCTCATTTCAGGGAGAAGGTGTATTGTTGCCAGTCATAAGATCGAAAATTATTATCCCTTGCATTTTATCTGAATTCACGCAAAAACACAAATAAAAATTCCACTTTTTGAGGATGGAATTTTGGATTCTGTGGCTCTCGGAGGTGAGAATCGAACACAACGACCGTGAGTGTTATGAGCCTCATAATGCTCGCTAGACTACACTCCGCGCAATGTAAGCATCTGTTATGATTTTTAGAAAAACAAAAGATCTTCTAATTTTAAGAGAAGATCTGATTACTCTATATGGCTCTCGGAGTTGTGAATCGAACACACCGACCGTGAATGTTATGAGTCTCATAATGCTCGCTAGACTATACTCCGCTCAATGCATGGCATCTGTTATGATTTTTAGAAAAACAAAAGATCTTCTAATTTCTTAGAAGATCTTGGTAACTCTATATGGTTGCGGAGGTGTGAATCGAACACACGACCTCAAGGTTATGAGCCTTGCGAGCTACCACTGCTCTACTCCGCGAAACGTAAATGGTATGATGAGCCCCTATTGCGAGTTAGACTGCTCTACTCCGCGGTATGGTATTGGCTTCCCAATCAGGAAAAATAAGTATTTAACTTGCGAGTACTATACTCTATGAAAATAAAATGGTGCCAATGAGTGGGCTCGAACCACCGACCTCGGCGTTATGAGTGCCGTGCTCTAACCAGCTGAGCTACATTGGCATGTTATTTTAATTTATGCCTATGCACTTTGTCTATGCAGTGGCGAAGCTCCGTGATTATAGTGAAATACCAAAACTGTCAATAGTTTTTTGGAGAGTTTCTCGAAAATCAGGGATTTCATGATGAATAGAGAATGGATGATTTTGGTATATATCGACGATATTTTGCAGATTCCATCTTTTTCATCCGTTGATACTCTCATGGAGCGAGCGATACGATTTATCAGCAGATATATAAGAGAGGAATCACTCACTCTCATCATGGTTCCATCATCCGAGATCCTTATACATATCCCAAATATAGGGTTTTCTCGATCTGAGTCCACGAACTGATGATATCTCTCCTCGAAGGATAGATATATCTGCCAGATCGATCAGATGCCAGAGATCATCTCGCTTCATCCAGGGGAGAATGATGATATTCTCATTATTTGACTTAAGTGTGAGAGTATTCCCGATCAGAAATATGATGCTATCTTCAGAAATATTTTCCCGATCAAAGTTCTTGAGAGTCTCAGCATAACAAAAAAGGGGAATCCAGAGTTTTTCTTTGAGATGATTCGGCAGATGTACTTTCTCTAGCCATGAATCACGTGATACATCTGTCGGTTCATATTTCCAGAGTCCACCAAGACCAGGAAGTGGAGAATATACGATCTCTCTTATGGGTCTTTCTTGACTTGAGAGTATATGTTCGGTGTCATGTATCTTCTCATACCAATGATCATAAGTGAGATAGTTCACTCGTATCACGTTTCGTCACGCTGGAATCCGAGAGAAGTCTATATCTGCATGGAGTCCCAGGATGATGAGCGCAGAAGAAGTATGAAAGTCATAATCTTCCTTATCCTGAATCTCATATCAGGTGAGTCAAGAGCCACTTTGGCTTAGAAATGTTCTCATCTTCAAAGGGTGATCTGTCACGATACGCCAAAAATGAGGAAATCTACTCATGAGAAGGAATTCGAGCACCCATCACATATCACCGTAGTTATCTACGATATCGATGAATATGTCAGCACTTTGGATTTTCATGTTGTTATTCTAGGGAGTTTTACTAAAATACAAGAGTGTGTACTTTTCACTTATGAAAAGTACCAAAAGCTTCTTCTTTTTGTTTCCTCATTTCGAGATCTGTGCTCGTCTTGATTTCCTACATCCGAAAAACTCCTCGTTTCACTCGTCAAAAAGTTTCGAATTTTACGGAAATCTTCGATAGTGATACACGAAACTCGGAAAATAAAAGAAGCAAAATTCTAAAAACCAAAGATATCTATGTTTTCTTATATTCACGGAAAAATACTCTCTATCGAAGGTATCCAGATCACCTGTCTCGTCGATGGTACGGGTCTCGGACTTGAGATATTCGTCTCACCGATACTTATTGCGAATATTCGTATATGAGAAAAGTCAGAAATCTGGCTCCATCATAATATCAATGACGCATGAGAGACGCTTTTCTGATTCATCGATCAGCAGGAGAAGTCTCTCTTCAGACAGCTTCTCAAGGTCAATGGCGTCTGAGGGAAGACCGCACTCAACCTTCTCGGGCTTGGATGAGAAAACCTCCTTAAAGCGATACAATTCGAAGATGATACGCTCCTCTCATCGGTTCCAGGAATCGGTAAGAAGACAGCACAGAAGATTATCGTCGACTTAAAGGGCTCGATCGATTTTTCTAAGCAAGGAGCACCGTCAGCACAGAGAAATACGAGTGATATGACACTCATAGCTTCCCTCGTGCAGATGGGCTATGATAAGACACGAGTAGAGGAGACTATCGGAGAGATCGATCCTAGTCTCTCCCTTCAGATTCGTACGATCGAAGCGATCAAGCAACTCGCAAAATAAGAATATGAAATATGGAATTTTCGAGTAAAAAAACATCATTTGATGTCTATATGTGAGTCAAGCCTGAACCAAATGAGCATGAAAAATATCTCTTTCAGAAAGCGCAAAAGTATATCCAAAAAATCAATTGGATTCCAGGCATTCAGATGATCGCGGTAGTGAATTCACTCTCGATGTATGCGACCCATGAGGCCTCTGATATAGACCTCCTGATCATCACTGCGAAAAATCGCATATGGATAGTCCGAGTGTTGATGACACTCTCTTTTTGGTCATATGGAGTATGGAGAAAAGGGGAGGATATCGCAGGGAACTTTTGTCTTTCTTTCTTTATCGAAGAAGAGTCTCTCGATCTTTCGAAGATTGCTCTAGAAGACGATATCTATCTCTATTTTTGGATATACTATCTGAAACCTCTCTATGAAGTAGGGGATATATATGAGAGATTTCTTCGGAAGAATCTCTGGGTCGATATTCCTCTCGAGAGGCGAGCATATAATCATACATATACCCTCCAAACGAGTAGGATTGATCTTCCTGATTCAAGATGAGTATGAGCCATACTCTCTCTTTGCAATAGAGTACTTCGATACTTCTGAGAATATAAAAGCCTCAGATCATCTCATAAAAAAGGATCTCCTTTTGGAGTGATCATCAGTCAGACGCTCCTGAAATTCCATGATAGAGATAGGAGAGAGGAGATACGAGACTCACTCAAGTAGAGCTTAGAGAAAATGATTATTGCTTTTCTTCTCATTTTTTCTAAAATAGATATTAGTCTTTTATCGTCATAGGTATGAACCCAAAATTTTTTATTATCCTTATAGCTCTCTTCATTTTCGGTTGAGGATTTTTTATTTTTTCAGGATTCTTCGATACGACAAAATCGATGGAAAAATGGACATTTCATCGATCAGATAACCCCCTACTTGGATATGAAGAAATGAAAAAAGAAAAAGAAAAACAAGCGGCTGCAGATAAAGATGTCTATAATAATGCGCTCAAAGCTCAAGATAATAATCTCTGTAAAGATATCAAAGATATCGATGAGAAAAGGCGATGCTATGATATGATCGGTGCGAGTATAGCTCTCAAAGAAAAGAAAAAAGAAAAATGTGATGTTCTCAGTAATACTGGCGTAGTCGAGCGATGTCGAGATAATATAGCATTCTCACTTGCAGAAGAGTGATGAGAAAAAACAAGCTGTGCTATCATCTCTGATGAAAACCTGAGACTTCAGTGTGAAGAGATGATCGATACCAAAAATCTCTCACTTCGGGCTGCTTCCGGGGCTCTCGATATGGCTTTTTGCGAGACACTTGGATGAGAAGTATGAGATCGATGTCGTGCCCAGATACGTCGCAGTGATGATAGGACAAACTATAAAGATGCTCTCTCTGCGAAAACTCTCGACAGCTGCAATATTATTGAAGATACTATACTTCGCTCGCAATGTCGTGATGCCATAATATTCGAGATGGCTATGTCACAAGGAGATGTAGATCTCTGCTTAAGTATATCGAATAAGCCACGATCAGAATACTGCCAAAAATCTCTCTCTGTGCGTAAAGATACTCTACTCTACCAGACGATCGTGAAGGATGGTGATATCATCGCGTGTGATACTCTTGTATCTGATATACTCAGGCGACAATGTCATGATGTCATATTGATCGCAAAAGTGCGGTCAGATCAAGATATATCCATCTGTGAAAATCTCTATAACACCGGGATGATTAGTGGTTGTCAGGGGCTTGTACGAATAGAGTAGAATCCCTATAGAAAAAAAGGTCCAAAATTCGCTTTTCCTAAAAAAATATGATAACATATGGGTATGATGTGGTACCTTTATGCATTCATCTCACTATTTTTGGGTTTATTTTGAGTTCTTTTTAGTACCAATTATACAGAAGCATCGACGATCTATACTCCTGGACTCAGCATAGCTATGACGGGTTCCAATGGGGAAGTATTTTTTGATGTGGCTGATGATATATATCTTTCAGGAACGAGTATTTCTGGTCCAAATTTTGATACGACTCTTGGGACTTTCTCTGGAGCGTTTTATCTCTCGGGGGCTGGATGGGTCGATTTTTCGACTTGAACCTATAGTGTGGCACTTGATTGCGGTGGACAATCCTTCTCGAATCTGAGTCTTCCCTGTACTCTCACATGAGTAGCATATGGTGAAATAGCAGGGGATGTCACTTTCGATCGTCGTGTCATTTTCGATCCGACGACATGACTCCTCTCTGGAACAGCTTCTACATTTATGGGTGTGTATGATTTTTCGGGTATCGCCCTTCCACTCATGCCTGCGAGATTTACTTTCGGAAATAAGATCCAGGCAGATCATGCGAAAAATATCATATTCTCCTGAGCGTATCTCTATTCATGAATAGCAGCATCTTGGGATGTACATATTCAAACCTCACCAGGCTGAATCAATGTAAATTATGTTCTCGGATCTCCTGTCGATTTTTCTCATGCGAGTACCTATCGTGTCGAAATCACAGATCCTGATAGATGAACCACGGTGACCGATGATTTCGAAGTCATCGCTGATCGACCTTCGAGTGTTCTCTATACAACTACGGTGACTTTTCGAGAGCAGTTTTGTACTGCGAATTCTACTTCGTTTTTCTGTCCAGATGGCGCTACGCTTCGTCCTATGAGTATGAATCCGACACAGACGATCACTCCTATGATAGCTAATGGGGTCGATAGATATGACTTCACTCTGAAGCTTCGTGATCGCTATGGAAACGAGGTGAAGGAGGGAAGTATCAAAATAGAATATACGGACCGAGTACGCGTCCTCCAGGTCAATCCTCTCGATTATATGAATTTGAGTGATACAGGGAACTGCCTCTTATGAACCTGTGCACTTATCGCATCGGGAGAGCTGACGAATCACTATGATAGTACTATCGATAGTCTTGCTATCATGCTTCCGAGTCCGAGTATCTCGTATTCTCTGAGCTCGATCACTCCTACGAGTCCTACAGATACACTCTCACTTTCTGGTATTATCTATACTGATACTCTCGGGGCGACTAGCGATATCGCTGATATTTTCTGGAAGGTACCACTTATATTTGATCCATGGTATACGACGAGTATACTTCCACCATCTTCTCTCACGGTAGGGAGCGTGGTCGACTTCACGACGACTTATACTCATACGACATCCGTACCGTCACCAGCTACTCCTACGGCACTCTACGATATCTCTATAGGTACCAATAATCCTGCATCTTTCACCGGTTTCACTTCTTCTAGTACAATATCTTGTATGAAATACTATATGACATCAGGATCAGCTGAGTGTGACTGGTGATGATCCCCAGATCCAGTCATCCTCTCGACGGAGGCTCTGAGTTTTTCTGGAATCTATGGATATGCTGGATTTGAGCCACCACCAGAATCTGTGAGTTATAAGTCATACATTCGCTATAGTGTACTCCACCCGACACTCCTCACCAATATCGTCACTCTCTACCCGAGTGCGAGTGGACTCCTCGGGACAACTATCTGAGGATCTACTCGTATGAAGATACTCGGTCAGCACAACTTGCCTGGTATCTCATGAATCGAAGAGAAAAATACAGCAAATATGTGGAATGCTCTCAGAAAAAACATAGCGCTCATCTCTCGCAATCGAGTCCTCTATGATGATGTACCATACAGTCTGATAGGTGCATATATCTCTCTTTCTGATGCAGACTTCACGTCATCCTCACCAAACAAGCGGACATATGTGTCTCTCGGATGAGATATCACGATCACGAGCAATATCTCAGAGAAGGGCTATCCAGTAGCGATCATAGCACTGACTGATTCAGGAGGAAGTGGAGGCAATATCTTCATCGATCCGAGTGTGACCGATATATCTGCTACACTCCTCGCGCAAAAGAGCGTATCATCTTCCGGATCCAATCAGCTCTATATACGTGGTAGTGTCATCTCTCACAATACTATAAGTGATAGTACGTGCCCGTACTATGTATCACCATGTGTGGATCCAGCGAAGTATAATCTCGAGAACCTCCGCAAAGACTTCCTCGTGACTCCAGGTACTCTCTCTTCCTGACTCTCTGGGAAATATCCGACGATCCCCCTCGTCATAGAGTATGATGGACGAATCCTCATGGATCCACCACCGATCCTCGAAAAATAAGATAAAATCTCTTTTTTAAAAAAATCTCCCGAAAATATTCGGAAGTTTTTTAGAATTTTCTTGTGTAATTATGCAGCTGTATCTTCAGGAGTCTCTGGTTGCTGTGTCGTTCAAGTTGCTGGAGTAGATTGACTTGTTCCTGCGGAAGACCTTCGACGACGAGCCACGACGCCTACTGCACCAAGTCCTGCTACCATAAGAGCGAGAGTTCCAGGCTCAGGGACAGAAGAGGCGATCTGAGCATTTGTAAAGCTTGTGGTTACATCTCCTCGTCATAAACTATCCCACTGACCGATCGCATAAGAACTACCTACAGAGAGATTATTATTTCCAGAGGAGAGACTCGTCCCCGATGCTTGGAAAGATTGACTATCTAAGAAATGAAGATCTCCAAAACGCATAATCAGATTGAATCTTTCTCCCGTATCACGCATCGCCTCGAGGGTCAGGTCATATAACCCTCATTCGAAAGGAACCGCGAGCATGCCATTACCACTGTATATGTTACCATACATATCGCCGAGTTCATATGTACTCTCTCATCCAGTTCTTGTCGGTCAGTAAAAATTCCCTGAAAGAGCGATAGAGTCCACTCCTGTCGGGAGAATGACGATCCCTGCTTCTGCTACCTCCCCACCTGCAAGAGCGAGAGTAGCTGCTGCAGCGGCAGTAGCTCTTTTGAGTTGAAGTGATGAAAACCATCACTTACTACCTGATACAGCACCATCAATACCGCGACCATTGAGAGCATCCATATACGTGAAGAATTAGGATATAAAAAGCCAATTACGAATATATTGTATATTTATATAAGTATAAGTCAAATATTTAATTCAGGATTTTTATCGACTCTATCTTTTTTTGTATTCGAAAAGTTCCAGTCTTTGAAGTCCCTATGAAAATATTTCCGAGCACCGCTCCAGGATCTATCCGATACGTATATATCTTCATGGTGGTATCCCTACTGAATCGGGTTCAGTCTGTAATAATTGTATAATCTATCCCATATGGTTTATTTCTAGGCACTACACTGTTTTGAGTATAGGCGTATTGATTTACTCCTGATACAAACTTTAAGTAATTTTTAGACAATGTATCAAGATCAAGAAAATATTGTATAATTCCTGTGGCTATAGGCTCAGCGAGCCTTATCTCTATAGTTTTTCCACGGAGATCATTCCCTACGAGAAATCTTTGGATAGTGTCTCTATCGTACTCGAGTTCTGGTTGCCCTAGTGTAGTAAGATTTACTCATCATATTCACATAACCATAGGGGTTGCAGAAACTATAGGTACGCCCACTATCATTCCAGTAGATGTACGGATATCGAGATTAGTGGGTTTTATACTTACGTCAATCGGGGGGATACTATAGTCTGCGATAGCGAGTATGCCAATCTCCTGACACCCATAGCGTGCATTCCAGTATATTTTACCACCTTCGCAGAGACTTGCTCCTTCGGTGATACCCGATAGAGTTATTGCTCCGGTAGCTGACTCTTCTGGTTGCGTCGTATCGATCTCATTGCGGAGGATTGTGAGTTTTGCTGGATGGAGGACGCTACCAGAGAGGGCAGCTTTTCGATACATATATTCGAGATCTTTGATTGTATTTTTTCTTGCCCATGGGGAGTCTATAAATATAGTCTCTTTCGGCTTTGCTAAAGGAGAAGGTACCGTATTCCCGCATCATCCCGGAGGGATCAAATAGCTCTTGGTTTTTTTGAGGTTCGAGAGGAGCCTGTATCATCCATTATCTTTCCTACAGGCGATGACAGCCCCAGTGTTCGTCGTAGTATCGACGATAGCGACTTCTGTCGGGTAGAGTCATGGTGTGCGTGATATGGTCCATCCAGTTCCTGACCATGTGATAGGTCATATAGTATTACCAGTAGAGGTCAGAGATATACTCGTCCCTCGGACTCATGCGATGATCTCATTGGTCCCGACAGTATACGATCATGTCTCGGTGAGTATACGTCACCAGAGAGAGCCATTTTGGAGTAGTGCTGAAGCGATCGTCGTACCACCAGAGAGATACCCTATGTCGAATGATACGACCGTATCTCCATCGAGACGGAGTATCGAGAGATCTGAGAAAGCGATCGTCATAGTACATCATGGAGAAGTTTTGATGATATCTCATGACTTGAGGGTGAATCCTGTAGAAGTCGGGCTGGTCGTACTGCCACTCGAATTATAGATCGTAGAAGTAGTACAATCTTGACTCTCGATCTTTCAGAAGTCTGCGATCAGAGTCGATGTCGTGCCACATATCGGTCTATTGGAAGCATCAATACCGATCCACTTATCAGTTCAGATACAGGTATTGCCTCTGAGGTATCCACTTGCGGTAGTGCCATCGAGCATATTCGTATTGCTGATGAGTCCTGTACCAGCATAGTTCTCGATATCAGCCATGCCGATGATGCGAGCTATGGCTGATCCGAGAGTTCCACTTCCACTCGGTACCCTCGGGAAGAGTGGACTATCTGGAAATAGTCCTGGTACGAGTGCATAGGCGACTCCTACGAAGAAGATGATGAATATGAAGAGGGGGAAGAGTTTGCGCATAAGGTCTAGATTACAGATTACAGATTACAGATTACAGATAAGAGAGGTAATATTAAGAAGAGTTTCGATATACACCTTTTTGTATATCACTCATTTTTGCTTTTATGAGTCAGGAAAGCATTTTGCCTATTTCTTCTATTTCATCAAGGAGAATTTCATTTTCTCTTATAAATCAGAGATCTGTAGCAAGTATAATCTGAGTCTCTAGCTCTGAACATGATCCACGGGCAATGGAGAAGAATTGATATTGTTCTTTGAGTGTATTTCTGGAGTTTCACTCTGCGATATTACTCGGGATAGATATAGATGCCCTTTTCATCTGGTCTACGAGAGAATAAATTTCTTCTTTCGGGAAGGACCGAGTGACTTCATAGATTTTCTTCACGAGTATTCGTGATTTTTGCCATACGATGAGATCTTTGTAGGATTTTTTCATAGTTTGTTTGTCTCAAATCTACTATCTAACATCTGCAATTTACGGTCTAGAATCTGTAATCTATTCCTTTGCTTTTCTAGAATCTGTAATCTATTATCTAGAATCTATCTACACTGTACATTTCCACTGGTATCGAATCCAAATATACACTTTCCTGCACCGCACGATTGATTTGGTACGACTTTTTGAAAGTTCGAAGCAGGAAGTCATCCGAGCTTATTCGCATTGGCGACAGTACCATCTCAGGCATATGTCAGCACTTGTTCTGGAGTGATTCCGAGGATTTGAGCAAGTATCTCTCCGAATTTCCCCCCACTGGCCGCCTCGGCAATTCCAGAGAATACGAGAAGTGTCAGAAGACATCAGAGCGTGAACATGATGCCACGAAGAAAAGATGAGAGCATATATGAGATGATGAGAAATTTTTGGATTTTTATCCTATTGTTTTTCCGGAACAAGGGATATCTATTTTTGCTTTCGAGGGAGAAATCTGATACTATTGAAATGATATGCAAATTCAGAAAAATCTCAAACATATTTTGATCATCTCTTGTGTGAGTCTTTTTTTGATTTTCGGTGTGCTCAGATTTTTCGGTCAGAGTTTCACTCTTCCTCTTACGCATTTCTTTATCTACCGAGAAAATATTAGAGCATTGAACTGGCTCTATAAATATAGCTTTATACCGTCGAAAGATATAGTCATCATCAAGATCGATGATACGACACTCAACAGTCTCCAAGCATCTTCAGATCTGAAGATGCTGCGCATACCAAAATCGATCTACTGAAATCTTGTCGAGAATCTCGAAGCAGTCTGAGTGAAAGGTATTGCATTCGATATCGTGTTCCAAAACGCTGATACAGAAAGAGTTCAGGGTGGTACTACTACAGAAGAGGAGGAATTCGCCAAAACACTCATAAAATATCCAAACATCGTCATATCAACTACAGAGAGCGGTGATAAAAAATGCTTCCAAGATAATACAGGAGCATATGAGACTTGTGATGGAATACCTCGATCGGTTTATAAAGATGCAAAACTCTGATATATTGGGATTGCTGAGTCAGGTGATAATAAATTCGCCACAAAAGATATCCCAAATATTTTTGGGATATCTCTACTTGAAGTAGATACACTCAGTCTTGCTCTCTACAAGACAAGTATTGATACTCAGCCTATCCCATTTATAAAGAATGAAAGATATCTTGTTCCATTTTTTGGATGACCAGGAATATATCCAAGTATCTCTTTGAGTGAGGTTTTGAAGATGCCGAAAATCCAAAGAGTTTCGAATTTTGCTGGGAAGTATATATTTATCGGCGAATCAGGAACAATGATACATGACCAATTCGTATCTCCAGTAACAGGAAGTATGATGGATGGAGTCGAATCGCATGCTCACTTTCTCGATGGGATACTCCAAGAACGATATCTGAAATGATATACGATGATTGATCCGGTTTTTCTCGTGTTTGTCATCTGGCTCGTAGTGACGATGAGTATCATCTATATACTTTCACCAAAACTCGTTGGTATATTTGTCGCATTTTTCCTCACGATTTTTATACTCTGGATGAGTCGATATATCTATTTTCGATATGCTATCGTCGTCGAGATACTTCCTCTCTTACTTGCAGGAAGTATATTCACCTTTCCATTGACATTTATCTATCGATTCTTCATCGTCGATCGAGATAGGCGGATGATCATCGGGGCATTTGCTCACTATCTTGATCCTGAGCTTGTGAAGGAGATCGCGGATAATGCTGACTCGATTAAGCTCTGAGGAGAGTCACGCGAGCTCTCGGTCCTATTTTCTGATATTGCAGGATTCACCACGATCTCGGAGAAGACTCCTGTGAAAGAGCTCTTCATGCTGATGTCGAACTATCTCTCTCGTATGACGGGGATCCTCATCACTCAGTGAGGGACGCTCGATAAGTATATCGGAGATGCTGTGATGGGATTTTTCTGAGCTCCACTCATCCAAGAAGACCATGCGAAGCGTGCGTGTCAGACAGCTCTCGATATGAGAGAGGCGCTGCCCGCCTTCAATGATTGGCTCAAAACTCAATCTCTCGAACCCATTGATTTCCGAGTCGGCATCGGCTCAGGTGAAGTGATGGTCGGTAATATCGGTTCGGAAGACCGATTTAACTATACTGTCCTCGGAGATACAGTGAATCTCGCCTCTCGACTCGAAGCAATATCCAAAGAATACGGGACTCATATCATCGTCTCTGAAGGGACATATACGATGACGAAAGATATATTCCTCTTCCGTAAGCTCGATCTTATCACCGTCAAATGAAAGAATCACGCTGTAGGGATATATGAGCTTATCGCGGATATTCGTGATAAGACGATCGATACGACCAAATATGAGCAGTACACTCAAGCACTTGATCTCTACGTGAAGTGAGAGTATCTTGAAGCAGGAAAAATATGGGAGTCTCAGCTTGAGGTTGATCCACCATCGCGCACCATGGCGCATCGCTGTCTCGATATCCTGAAAGGAGATCTCGTCGTCGAGGAGGGAGTCTACCATATGACGAAAAAGTAGGAGAGCAGAGCCCTCTCCAAAAAAGCAGCACGGAGAATTTAGATGAGAGATTGGAGAAATGCCCTTGGGTTTTTCCAATGCTTTGTCTCGATCTTAATCTTCTTGATCGATGATATGATCATCTCATTTCCTCGGTCGAATCGTTCGAGAAAGTTTCGGAGCTTTTCAGGAGAAGTCCCATCCATAAAATCGAAATAATAGCTATTTCAGAGCTTCGATACTCGAAAAACCCTATATCACTTCAATATAATCGATATACGCATCATGAGAAAGAGGTTGGACATCGACTCAGGCATCGCACTCGTAGCAAAAGTCGACTCGGCGATATCGAGGTCTTCGAGGGTTTCGATACTCTCGATATCCCTGAAGAAGGAGAGCTTATCCATCTCAGAATCGAATTCTGTATCTTCGATCACATAGGAGAGTTCGAGGTCGATCTTACATTGATTTTCTTCTTTTTTCCCATTTTTGAGAGTCTCTATTTTCTCTTCGAGGAGCTGGAAATAGAGAGATATACCGACTTCCTTGGTCTTTCCAGACTGACGAAATCAGAGGATATCGCCCGTCCCACGCATCTGCATATCACGCATCGCTATCTCATAGCCACTTCCGAGGGCGCTATGCTCTGCGAGGATCATGAGCCTCTCGCGCTCTTCGCTCGAGAGTTCATACTTTCTATAGAGGAGATAGCAGACTCAGGGAATATCCTTACGTCATACTCGTCCACGGATCTGATGGAGCTGAGCCAGACCGAATTCCTCTGCATCTGAGACGATGATGGTGTTGGCTCCGAGGAAGTTCACGCCATTCTCTATGATCGTCGTCGTGAGAAGGATATCATACTTATGTTTCTTGAATGCGAGTATCCGATCTTCGATGTCGTCGGGGGGCATCTGTCCATGAGTCATCACTATTTTTACATTTCTTGGAGCTGATACTGTACTTTTTGAGGAAAAAGTACCAAAACCTTCGGGGGTGACAACTCGATGTTGTGTATCAGGCTCTCTTTCATCTATTTTGGATCTATTGTCACCCCCGATCCCCCATTCTCATTTTTCTGAGTGAGCTTGACCGAGGAGTTCTCGGATTTCTCGCTCGATCATCGGAAGGGATCTGACTCGATTGTGGAGGATGATGACTTGCCCGCCACGAGTGAGCTCCGCTTCGATTGCTTGCTTCACGGTATGATCTTCCCAGCGAGTCACGATCGTGTCGATCGGTTTTTTCGAAGGTGGGGCAGTGGTGAGAAGAGAGATCTTTTTGAGTCCTGAGAGTGCGAGATGGAGACTTCTCGGGATAGGAGTAGCAGAAAGAGAGAGGATATCGACATGGGATTTCATTTTTTTTATGGCTTCTTTCTGAGCGACTCCGAATCGGTGTTCCTCATCGATGATGAGAAGTCCGAGTCTCCTGAATCGGATATCTTCCGAGAGAAGTCTATGGGTTCATACCACGACATCGACCGTACCGAGCTTCATTTCTTCGAGTATCTTCTTCACGTCTTTCGCGTGGGTCATGCGCGTGAGGGATCGTACTCTTACTCCAAAAGCTCAGAGCCGCTCTTCGAAGGTCTCACGATGCTCTTCTGCGAGGATGAGGAGTGGAGATATCACTGCGACTTGCACTCAAGAGAGTACGGCCTTATATACAGCGTTCATCGCGACTTCTGTCTTTCCGAATCCGACATCTCAGGCGATCAATCGATCCATCGGGTGAGGTGACTCCATATCTCGCTTCATCTCTTCGATGATCGAGAGTTGATCTGGAGTATGGAGATAGGCAAATGCTTCTCTGAATTTTTCTTCTTCTGTCTCGAATTTTCCGAATGGTATACGAGTCGTGAGGCTTCGTTTTGCATCGGTCGAGAGGATATCTTCGGCGATAGCTTCTACTTCTTCGTCAGTCTTTGACATGGTCCGTTCCCACTCTTTTCCACTCAGGCTTGAGAGCTCCGTATCAGATCAGCCGACATACTTCGTGATACGAGCAAGCTCAGTCATCGGGACGAATACCTTATCCCCCGAGAGATATTCGACCTCCATATATTCTCGTTCGATGAGACCAATACGTTTTTTCAGAATCTGGATATATCTCCCGATTCCGTGTTCACGGTGGACGATGAGGTCTCATGGCTGAATTTTGAGAAGGAGGTCGAGATTTTTGATTGTACTTTTTCGCACACGATTTTGCACGAATACCTCTCCAAATATATCATCAGATATGAGTGAAAACTCCCTCTCTTGTATATATTTTTTCCATCGTTCACTGAGATACTTTTCTCCATCCAGAATCGAGAAACTCTCTCGAATATGGCGATACTCGAGACTTTGCACTTGAGGCTGTCTATTTATTTCGAGGAATTCTCGAAGCTTTTTTTCGTATCGAGTTATACAGAGTATTCATCACTTCCTATCACTTTCAAGGTATTCGAGAAATATCGGAAGAGTCTCAATCTGAGGGACAGAAATATTGAGCTTTTCAGATCATTCTCTGGTGATAGAGGAGTATTCTGATATATTGCGAATATTTGCTATAATGTATTCTCGTTCTCTCAAAAACTCACAACCTATAAGGATAGTGGGTGTAGCTGATATGAGAGAGATCAGCTCATTTGAGAGATCAGGAAGTTGCTCTATCGTATAGGGAATCTCCGAGGTCAGAAGAAGTCTATCTCTGTGAAGTCTTGCGGAAGAAGAAATATCGAGAATACTCTCAATCACATCATCGAAGTATTCGATCAGGTATTCTCGATCTTCTCTCCACACTCGGATGATCGATCCCTCTCTCTTGTAGGTTCCAGATTCCCCAGGATAATCACTTTGGCGATAGCCAAATTCGAGAAGTTTCTCGATAAGAGTATTCTGGGCGAAAAAAGTATCTCGTATGAGCTCTATGGTCATAGTTCGTTTGATCTGCTCGAGATTCCCACTGACTCGCATGAGCTCAGTGTGTATCACTATGACTCGCTCATCATACTGATTCAGTACGAGCAACTCTCCCGGGGACTCTAGGATTCGCACAGGACATCCCCATATCCAGGATCCGACCTCGCGTATATAATCCTTCGTCTTATGATCATCAGTGAGTATAAATATTCGTTCGTGAGTTTCTATGAAAGATCCCGCCAAAAAAATAGCAGCAGTAGGATGGGGAATACCAGAATAAATCATAATGACAGGAAGCAAGATTACAGATGCTAGATTCTAGATTACAGATTCTAGATTACAGATGCTAGATTACAGATGCTAGATTACAGATGCTAGATTACAGATGCTAGATTACAGATGCTAGATTACAGATTACATTTACTAAAAATGATTTATAGTGGATTACCTTCTATAGCATAGTATTGGCTATTAACGCAGAGAGCTAAAAAATATAAACACGTTCTTATTTGCTTATTGTTAGTAGATAGAATCTTATTCCTTCGACTCCTCTAGAATCTAGAATCTGTAATCTAGAATCTAATTATACCTTCATTATTTCTTCATTTTTCTTTTTTTCGAGGATTTCTATATCTTTTATTGCACTATCGATAGCTTTCTGGAGATCTGTCTCATAGACTTTTGCTTCATCTTCGCTTATCGTTTTTCCACTTTTTGCAGCATCTATTTTTTTCTTAAAATCTTGTCTGACAGTTCGCACTCATACTTTTGCTTCTTCTGTCATCCGACTTGCGACTTTCGTAATATCTCGGCGACGCTCTTCTGTAAGGGTAGGGATTTTGATGAGTATCGATTCACCATTATTTGTGGGGTTGAGCCCGAGATTCGCATCCGTGATTGCCTTCTCGATATCACGTATCACTCACTTGTCCCATGGTTGGATGGAAATCGTCTGAGCGTCAAGTGTCGATACTGCTGCTACATTTCTGAGTGCTTGACTTGATCCATACGCCATCACGTAGATGCCTTCGACTATTGCTGGGTTCGCGCGTCATGCCTGGAGCTTAGCAAGTTCATTTGAGTAGTGTTCTTTGGCTTTCTGGAGCACTTGTTGAAGATTAGTCAGCATAATGAAATATATATTTATAATACAAATGTACAAATAGTGTATCCAATTTATCCTTTTCTACAAGCTTTTTTTTGACAAAGAATGCTGATAACATATTATGTTCAGGTATATTTATTTTCTTTCCTTCTCGCCTATGAGATCTCTCGCCCTCACTAGTATCGCCATTATAGCGATTTCTTCTTTTAGTGCTGCTTTCGCAGCAGATGAGCCGACATGAACAGCTGCCCCTACGCTTGCTACGACTACCGAAGTAGCTCCTGCAATACTTCCCGCAGCTCCGAGTGTGACAGCATCAGCAGGTTCTTCCCTTGGCGAATACAAATCAGTAAGCTGTAATTCAAATTCAGCTTTCGCTATCAATAACTGTGATCAGTGTTTTGACTGAGGAAATGTAAAAGTCGGAGTCCGTCTTACTGGACTTTTCGATAATTGGACTAATGCTACGACCACTCCACTTACGGCGTACAGAGATGAGCAGAAAACTCCAAATATGGTAAAATTCGGAAATACGACTTGGGCGACAAGTCCTGCATCTGAGGCATGAGTATGGAAATATTCGAGTGATATCGTATGGACGAGCGGAAGTGGGACAAAGGCATCATTCATCCTCCCTCCAGGACAGAAGGTCAAATTCCTCGAAGCAGATATCAGTGCTGGATATACTCTCGAGAAGACAGATAAGAAAAATGGTGAAATGGTCGGAATGCTTCGATTCCCTGTAGTATCACGTGTCACGAATCCTCAGACAGCGACAGAAGGAGCTCCGGATACTCACTATGAGTGTGCTGCCTATAAGCTCGAAGCTCCAGTCGCAGTAGTCGTCACAGCTCCGACTCCAGCAACTACTGGTACTCCGACTCCAGCGATTCCTCCAAAGCCGACTCCAGCTCCAGAGATGACGAAGACCGAGACTGGTCCTGAGACACTTCTTCTCATTGCAGCAGCATTCTTCATCGCATTCGGTCTCATGTTTACTCTTCGTAAACGTGCATAATCTGATTTTTTATTAAGATCGATCCAAATTATCTGGATCGATCTTTTTTGTGAAGAAGGAGTGAAGAAGGAGAATTATATTGACAATATTTATTTTAAATGTAAATTATTATGAATCATTTATTTTCTAGAAAAGAAGATCATTTTTGCAAAATAGATGGATATGTGATAAGGTAGTATGGTAATATATTCTAATTCTTACTTTTATGTTTACGATTCGCCTTCGCCAATCCAATATACATCTTATATCACCCAAATTCCGACAAGTGATCGATGCTTCGACGGCTTTGGAAGAGTTGGAGCGAGACTCTACTCTCGCAGATCTCCTCAAAGAAGCAGAACAAAAAAAAGAAGAACTCATAAAATTCCTGAATGAATGAGACGGTATTAAAATAAATAGAGCTCTTTCACGATTTGCCGATCATATCAAAAAAATTGCACCAAAAAATGCCAGTGATCGAAAGGCAATCCTCGGATTGATCAATTCTGTGCCAGAGAATACAGATGCTAACTTCACCAGAGATCTCACAGCATTACGAGCTCAATACGCTAAAAATTATGAAGATATCGATAAAAAAGAAGCTGCTACTAAAGCACCGACGGTGAAAGATACCAATAAATCACTTTCAAGGAATTTTGAAGCAATCGTCCAAAAAAATAGTCGTGATGCTCAGGCAAAAGATTTCACCGAGTACGTCGGAGAGAAGCTTATAGGTGTAGTAAAAACTGATTTTTTAGATGCGTTCAAAAAAATCGATCAAAATAATACCGAAACGGTATCCTATGAGCTTACATCAGTCAGTATACCAAATCTCCTTCGATCTCTCAGTGAAGGTACTGTTTATATTGCTGATGGTGCAGAGTGGAATGATCGTCCTATAGTAAAGAAATTTCTCGAGATCTACGCAAAACATAAAGCGGTACTCGATCCTATTCTTTCTCCACTTATTGCCGCGAATCGTGCCGGGCAATCCGTAGAAAGTGTAAAAAAATCAGGCACACTGAAGACAAATCCGAATAATGTTGATATCATTGCTCATCTGACACAGATCGATAACTTTAATACTTATGGTACTACAGGGCTCGATCGTCAGCTTGCTGCATGAGTGGCTATCACCTTGGATAAAGTAAAGGGTGATGATGAGAAGTTTCTTTCAGCGATCAATGCTGCCACGACTTTATGAGGACGTAGAACACTGATTGAAAATATGGCTGATCTTAAAGGGAAGCTCGTATCAGACCCGACTTTCAAGTATACTATCTTAGCATGATTTCGTGAGGCAGCACGTCTACCTGGTGGAGTCAATAGTATGCTTGATGCGAAAAATGCTTCTGGAATCGGTGAATCAGAACGGAAAGTACTCGAATCGATCATTAAAGATAAAGTAAAACTGATCGACGGACTCAAATCAGGATTCGATAAACAACTCGAAAAGCAGATAAAAGACGGTACTATTCCTGCTGATAAGAAAGCAGAAGCACAAAAAGCTATCGATGCCTATACTGCTGATCTCAAGAAAGATGGATCAGTCGGATGGAATATCATCTCGAAAAATCTCGGAGGCTTCATCACCAACAATGGTGTCGCACTTGGTGGAGGCGTCACATTCGATCTTCCTGCGAACTTTCTCGCGGATAATGTCAATCTGGGTTTCGGATACTCCAAAAGTGGAGGGTTCGGCGTGGGTATCACTTTTGATAAAGCTATCACCAAAGATACAAAGCTTCTCTATGGATGGGCTGGTGCTCCATTTATCGGTATGACGACCCAATTCGAGAAATGGCAATTTACGGGAATCGCTGGCGTGGGTGGGGGGATGATCGATGTTACACTACAGATGGGAAATAAGGATCTCGAGCTTGGGCGTATGGAGGCAATGAAATCAGCAGAGAAGATCCTTTCGCAGATTGATAAACTTACATCTGAGACATTACCAGAGAAAATTGTATTTACTGCAGATGTATCGAGTTATCCGAAAACGAGTACTGATCCTATGGAGATGACACAAGATCGTGCACAAAAACTCAATGATGCTATCAATACTGATATCCAAAATAGACTTATTATCGCTGGATACGGCAAAGAACAGAATCCGATTGTCCGATCACAGATGATCTATAACGCTCTTTCTCAATGAGTGAATGCTCGTACGAATCTTATCGGACTCGATGATGCTACGGGAGGCTGGTCTTTCAAGTCACTTGGACTCACTCTCGGTTCCTTTGTCGGGGTCCCATTTATCATACCGCATGCCTCTATATCTCGCACGACCTATGCTGAGACAGCTCGTGTAGAAAGATCAAAAGAAACAATAGTAGGCAAGCCAGAAAAACTAGACTGGAATACACTTTTTGAAGTGCCAAAAGTGAATAGTGATGGTACTTATACATTGAAGCTTAAGAAACATTCTCCCCTGAGTTTTAATGAAATAGAGGTCTCTCTTCCAAATGGTGCAAAATTCGAAAATGGTGAAATCGTCGGACTGAAAGACTTCGGAGTTAAAGTTTTACGTGAGCCAACAGGCAAATATAATGTATCATACTCTACAGTGCCTGTCCTAAAAGTAGGGGCTATGCCAGATAGAGGTATCGATGTTACCCTTGATCGAGTAGAATCTATAAAAGATGCCCTCAATATTCAGAAGATCCGAGTCCAACTCTCGACACTCCTCACTTCATGGTCACCACTCAAACCAAAGATGAATGATTGGGCAAATGCTATGGATGCTTTCGAAAGGACCAGTACATGAGATATCGCAGCTCTCAAAAAACAACTTCTTGCGATTTTCAATACTGATAGAAAGAATACTGGTCTTGTCGCTCTCGGAAAAACTCTCGAAACAGTCACTGATCCGAAACAGCTTCAATCAGCACTCTTCGATATACGAGGTGCTGCGATGATGGATGTCGATCAGGCACGACGTGGTGCGAATTTCAATAAACCTCATAAGCCAGCTGAAGGAGAAAGTACGACTCGACAGCGTTGGATCGAAATGCTCAAAAAACTTCCACAAAATGCAGGAATAACTCCAGATGACTATAAAGATATTATCCCAGATACCTATACGCAGGCAGGAAACAAAATTGGCGATATCGAAAAGGGTATGATCGGGGCCGTCGCTTCACTCAAGACGGATCCTCCTCGATTTGCTCTTATGCCTTCTGGAACTATGCGTATAGCAGGTGACGGTACGAATAATTTTATGAAAGAAGTATCAGCACCGGATAAAAAAACAGCGATTTTTGATACCGTCCTTCCAGAAACTTCACGAAGTACGGATATTCTCAGGACCAATATAGCTAAAGCACTCAATCTAAAACCAGTACAGGTAACCTATACTCATCTGAAGAACCTTCTAGTCTCCTGATCCGCAGTTATCGAAGGAAAGACTGTGAATATGAAAGGAGCGAAGTTCGCCCTCTGTGCTTACGGAGATTGTACCAATCAAGGTATGGGTCTCATACCAGGCAAAATATCGGTCGACGGCAAGCCAGAAGTATCTATCAGTGCAGAATCCCTCTCTTCGAGTGTAGTAGAGCGACTAAATCTCAGATCATGAGCTTCTACGAGTGAGGTTGGTCTTATGGGAGGTGCAGTATGAGTGGGGCGTGATTCTGGTTCTAGAGGAGCAACGAGTACTCCTGGATCTCCAAATCCAGAGCCATCTACTCAAGCAACGTCGTTACCATGACAGGGAACTGCTACTCAAGGAAATAGCAATCTAGTGGGTGGAACTACATGAACAAATGCAATCTCTGGCGCGTCTCTCGGAGGAGTTCCAGCTGTAACTGTAGTAGGTGTTCGAGGATGAACCTCAGGTATTCCTGCTACAGTTCCAGCTAATGGGGTATTAATGGGAAACCCTTGAGTGACAGTATTACCCACATGACCAGCAAATCTACCAGCTCCACCAATAGTTCGAGGTGCACCAGCTCCTACACAAAATTCTTTACCTTTAGGCCCAACAGTAGCTACTATAACTGCTATAGATAATTTAAATAGTGCAAAATAAAAATTACTTGACACATATATATTTATAATTATTATTGAAATATGAAATATGCATTTCCTCTTATCTTGATCTCCTCTCTTTCCCTTTCTGCATGTACAAGAGATATCTCAGTCACTCCTCCTATTCAGCAGGCTCCTGTCATAGTGACTGACTGACCTCAGTCGAGTGACCAGAAAACAAATACGGAGACCAATGCTCCTGTCAATGTATGAGAAGTCTCTACCACTTCTATGGTGGAGATCTCGACCGGAGCAATCACTCCTTCTAAGATTCGAAGGTAGTTATTTTCTTACTTATTTTTTGTATGCGTACGTTTATCGGATCACTTGCTTTACTCACACTTTCTTTTTTCCTATCATTTGGAAATGTAGAGGCTGCGACCATCGAAGTGTGATGTAGTCCTTCTCAGACTGCCAATAGTTGTGATCAATGTTTCTATAATGATCAGAATATCTACCAGTGATGGAGACAAGGTGGATTCTTCGATGTATGGAATGCCGGGTCACAGATAAGTGAGATTTATACAAATGAAAATCCTAGTCCTGTCCGATTCTCGACGAACTATTCAGGGACTGTCTACCAGTTTGGTACTTTTAATGCTATCTGGCAGGCACCGATCCTCATGGATCCGACCTATGGACCGTATCTTTCTATACCGGAGAATACTTCTCGGACTATACTTGCACTTGATACGAGCTATAAAGTATGATTCGATACCGTTTCTCCTGCGATGCAGGCAGCTGGTCGATCGGCTCCTATTTTTGGACTCGATTATGTAGTAAATTATTGGGAAGCAGGATTCGCCAATGCTCAAGAGCATAAAGAATGTATCGTCTACTATGGTGCATGGTGTGGAGATGGTACTATCGATGGTACGAAGTGAGAGACCTGTGATGATGGAGCTCAAAATGGTCAACCAGGGAAGTGTAATGCCACGTGTAATGGAAGCATACCGGCAGTAGTAAATGGTGTCTGTAATCCTACCTATAGTGGGGCGACACTTGCTGGTCCATATAATTGGTCAGATGTATCGAGCCTCGTGTGTAGTTCGGGGACTTCAGTACAAGGAACAGGCTTTCCAGGTGGACCATGGACTTGGTCGTGTACCGGATTAAATGGTGGGACATCTATGAGCTGTAGCGCGAATAAGATTGCGACTCCAGTCAATGGAGTCTGTAGTTCTACGGTGACTGGAGCTCAGCCTTCACCACTCTCGAATGGAGCCTGTAATGTCGGTCCAGTAATCGGATTTAATGCTTCTGGTACAAATCCAGTCAACTATACATGGAAATGTGGTGGACAGAATGGGGGCTTGGATAGTCCAAATTGTACGGCAAGCTATACTCTTCCACCTCCGCTTCCCGTCTGTAGTAGTACCGTGATAGGGAATCTCCCTGGTCCTATATTTGCAGGTGTCTGTAACTCAGGATCTCCAGGAAGCTTTACCGCCGTTGGCACAAATCCAGTCAATTATACATGGAAATGCTCCAATGCCATAAATCAATTTGTGAATTGTAGTGCGAGTTTTACTCCTCCTCCACCACTTGGTTTTGCGCTCTCTCTGAAGAAATATGTAAATCTCGATGATGCTCAGCCAGCAAGTCCCGTACCGGTTTTAACGAATGATACATTTAATTACGTTATAAAAGTAAAGAATAATGGCCCTGGTCCTTCATCAGGAGAAAGTACTGTCACAGATATTATCCCTCTTGGTGTGGTGTTTAATGGTTCTCCTTCTGGAGCTGGCTGGTCTTGTACGACAGTGGCATTCGGTGTGACGTGTAAATCAAGTGCCGTGATCGCTGCTGGCGCTTTGTATCCTGATATTTCTATTCCCGTAAAGGTAACAGCGCTCATCGGTACAATCACGAATACCGCTCAGGTAAGTAATCCTGAAGATGTCAGCAATACTCCTTGAGATAATAGTGATCCCGGTGTCATCATCGTCTCTCCTGTAGTACTTCCTCCGACTTGTGGATCACTCTCAGGTGCTCAGCTTGCTCCTATCAATGGTGGCACTCCTAATCTTTGTCCTCTTTGAGCGAGTGTGGTGAATTTTGCTTCTGGAGGAACGAACCCGATTACCTATGCTTGGAATTGTTCGAATGCGAACGGTACAAGTCCAGCTTGTTGAGCGACGTATAGTGCGGTGCCTACTCCCTCTTGTAACTCAATAGTAGTAGCTCCAACAACAGGTGTTACCCCACTCAATTCATCAGTAATATGTAATACGACGAATGCTACGACGGTAAGTATCACTTGTGGAAATGGACAAACATTTAATACATCAAGCGCTACTTGTAACTATACTTCTACAGGGACATTTATCCCAAAATGTACCGTCAATGGAACTGTGACGAATGCTGCATGTCAGGGTACAGTCACGGCGACTGCGACTCCACAAGCTCCATTCCTCTCTATCAAAAAATATGCAGGAACTCTCGACGGACAGACAGCGACAGGTGCACTTCCCGTAGTTCCAGGAGCATCATTTACCTACCGTTATGATGTCTCAAATACTGGTACTGTAGCAGCCACTGGTGTCGTCGTCACTGATACACTCCCACAGTACATCTCCCTTGGAACTGTATCAGCTCCAGCAGGATGGACTTGTCTCACAGGAACCAAGACAGTCCTTAGTATAATCTATCCTACTATTATCTGTACGACTCCTTCTCTTGCAGCAGGAGCAAGTATCTCGATCACTGTAGGAGCTACTCTCTCACTAGCAACTCCTCCAAGTTCACAGCTTCGAAATATCGTCTACGTCTGTAAGGCAGGAGATACGGCTACTCCGACATGTAATCCGACATGTACTGATCCCACCAATCCAGCTTGTACTCCTCCTCCTCCACCTCCAAACTGTGATCCAATGCCAGCAAGTCCAAATTATGACCCTGCGTGTGTGGTCCCAAATCCGAGTGCTCCATCATGTGGGAATCTTGGATCATTCCCAAGTGGATCAGTACTCTCTCCGAGTATTGATGTGACCTACACATGTAGTGCATCTGGTACTATCGCAATTCCTGCAAATCTCGAATATTCTATAAAGTGCGATACGGGAGATACATCAACGGGATCAAGCTATACAGGATCAAATATCCGAATATGTCGTACTCCAGGGACGAATTCTACGACTCAGACTATCACCTGTGCTGTGCGTGATAAGACCAATACTGGGGTCATCTTCACTGGATCTAATGTCGGAGCCTGTAATGTCGTAAAGACAACATCAGGTGGTGGAGGCGGAGGTACGACGATACTCTATGTTCCAAAGTGTGTCAACGGTAGTGCGACATGTGCTACTACCGGAAGCTATCCAAATACTGCTCTCTGTAGGATCGGTGAGTGAGTCGATTGTTATACCAATCAGGCTGCTTGTGATATCGCAAAAGGAACTCTCTCTTGTGGATGAGGTGGATGTAGTGGTCCAAGCTGTGGAACTTGTGTCGGACTAGGATGTTCGAATGGATGATGATACTGTGGTGATGGCGTACTCCAAACCGGTGAAGAGTGTGATGTCAATGGTGCGACGTGGTGTATCGCATGTAAGATCAATACGCTTACGAATCCTGGTGCAAATCCTATCACCGATCTCTGGATGACGATACCAAAACTTTCTTCAAACCGTCTTGGTCTTCCTTTATTATGAAATTCTCTAGTGATTCCATTTCGTGAGAATAGTATGGTCCTTGGCGTGAACACACGAGCATTCACTATTGCAGATACTGTCGGATTTGGTATTAAGCTCGCATACCAGCTTCCTCTGATCGTCGAGGCGAATAAGAAAATGTGTCTCACGGCTACGGGAGCAAGCTTAAATAGCAACACGCTTTGTACGAATTTCGGAGATCTCGTACCATCGAGTATGAAATTCACCGTTCCTGGTACGACGAATGAGTATGTGATCATCGGAAATGGGGATTATCAGGTACGGCAGATCGATGGAACATATAGACAATATACAGTTACGTGAAACTCGAATAATGTCGATCTCTTCAAGTGATCAGGCGAATATATCAATCCATTCAATGGACTTCGATATAAACTCTATGATGCATTCTATGCTCGACAGATCACTACTCCTCCAGATGGTGTGCTCGCCCTCTATCACAATAGTATCAGTACCGGCGAGCCGATCGATCTTGCAGCTCTCAGGGTGAGGGTGTCAGGTGCTATGGTCGGAGGGACGTCATCGACCGTCAATCGTAAGCTTGAGACTTATATCTACAGTGGGGATCTCATAAGTATGTTCCTCTCAGGATTCCAGGGATATACGACGACGACTGTATCTACGAATGCTCCTGGTGGAGGATCTTCTACCGCAGTAAGTAATGTCAACTTAAACTCTACTAATGCTCCACTATGAGGTGCGATCATCGTCGGTACAGGAGGCCTCAGCTCTTATAGGCTCAATGGAAATGATGATATCTACTCCATAAAAGGTGATGTCATCATGAATTGTACGAGTGATATCACTGCGACAGACCTTCAGGGTGTACGTACACTCATCGTCGAGAATGGTAATCTCATCATCAACTGTAATAATGGTTATGGATCATCCGATATCTCTTCGAGCTGGGCATTCATCGTGAAAAATGGAAATATCCTGGTGTCATCAGGTGTCACGAATATGGCAGGTATCTACGTAGCTATAGGGACACCAGGTGCGAGCGCATGTCTCGGAACCGGCAATATCTGTTCTATAGGGGATATAGCAACCAATAACATCCTCCGACTCAATGGAAGTATGTATGGGAATGCGAAGCCACTCTTCGACTCTCGTCTCTATGTCCGTGGTACAAACGCCTATGATATACTCACGACAGGTGTCGTCATCTCCTATTCGAATCGTGCTCTCGTGAATCCTCCGCCACTCCTCTCACAATACCTCAATAATTATAGTGTGACGAGAGTCGTGAAATAATATTTAATATGGGCTTAGAAGATAGATCATCATATAATCAGGAATCGCTCTCTCATTTTTTATGAGGGGGTGATTTATAACAACTTTGAGAAAACCCCACGCCTTTTAAGGCTGGGGATGAATCATGCCGTTGCCTTTCGAACGAACAATCACAGAAAATACACTCTGCTAAGAGTGTATTTTTGATTGTGAGAGAGAAAGGATATGCGT
>JANNCQ010000048.1:0-4142 GCA_031386685.1 Candidatus Altimarinota bacterium
CAGTAATTCACTTGTTTTTGTAGCATCAACATCGGTACAAAAGTGTTTAATAATTTTCTTGATTTTCTGAGTACTGATTTTGCTATATGGGATCATAAAAAGAAAGTATATGAGTTACTTTCTTCTAGGCAAGAGCCTTGATATATTCACTATTCCCGCACGTATATCCTCAGGAAGATCTTCCAGGGAATATTCTATACGGCAAGCTATACCTACAGTACGTACAATATCAGCTGTATCATCTCATAGATGGATCAGAGCAGAGAGACCTCCTCCTGTTCCATTTACATCCATGAGTACAAAATGATCAAGTAGATTTCTTGCTAGAGGGAATTCTAATTTTCCTGTCTTTTTATACGCTTCGATCCGCTTCGCATCAAACAACATAGATTCTACTATTTTACTCGTTGCTAATTGTAAGCGCTTTGTTTCAGTTTCATCAGAAATAAGAGAGAACATATATCCAAAGAGCTTATCTTCTGGGGTTTTCTGCTCTGGGCAATTATCTCAGATACAAGCATTGAGAAATGCAATTCGAGCTTCGACATATGGAACTTTAGGTCTATCTTGTACATCTTTAAAGTCCCCATCGATATAGTCATCTACTATCCGACAGACAGCATAGGTTATGGGAAGTAGTTTATGCGCATTTTTTATAGTTCATGGTAGACGAAGTATAAATGGTACAACTCTTTTCATAGCAAAAACATACGAAGCATATTTTGCTGGGTTTCTCATAACAAGACCTAAAAAGTAGGTATCTATAATCTTTTGAGGATCGTTGAGATCCTCAAGGTTAGCGTAAGTTAAGTCTTGTTTTGCATTCACGTAATATTTATAATCAAATATTATAAATATGCAATTTTTAGTTTTGGATTTTTAGGGTATAGGGGAACGTGACTTTCTCTTCCATAACTCGGAGTTCATGAGCAAATTTTCAGCCGATTTTTTCGAGGTATGCGACGACACCTTGGACGAGCTCTTCTGGACCAGAGGCTCAGGCCGTGACTCAGACAGATGATACTCATATGAGCCAGTCAGTCTCGATTTCTGATGCATCATCTATGAGGTAGGCTTTGGATCAAAATTTCTCTGCGACATCACGGAGTTTCGTCGAGTTCGAACTCGACTGAGATCCGATGACGAGTATGATATCACACTCTGCTGCGAGAGCCTTCACCGCCTTCTGGCGATTCGTAGTGGCGTAGCAGATATCTCATGAATTCGGGAGGACAATACTCGGGAATTTCTGTTGGATCTTTTCTATGAGTATCTCAGTATCATGGACAGAGAGGGTGGTCTGGGTGAGAAGCGCGAGGGGAGGATGTGAGATTCTCGATGAGAGATTCGAGATGGTACTCTCTGCTATCTGTAATCAATGATCTGAGACCCCCTTCAAATCTTCCTCTTTTTCGATGAGAGTGAAGTATTTTTCTCCTTCGTCTATGACTCACACTGCTTCTTGATGACCTTTTTTCCCGATATAGAGAATGTGGTATCATTTTGATATGAGGTCTCTGGCTTCTCTATGGACTTTCTCGACGAGCGGACACGTCGCATCGACCCATCTAATACCACGAGCTCGAAGGGATGAGAAATAGCTCGGGCCTATCCCATGCGCTGATATAACGATAAGTGCATCTTTTGGGATTTTTGCTATATCTGATTCGAAGATCACTCATTTCCGCTCAAACATCGCTATAGCATAGCGATTATGGATGATCTCATGATTGACATAGATTTGCTCATCTGGATAGGTAGATATGACTTGTATGAGCATATCGACCGCCCGATGGACTCAGGCACAGTAACCACGAGGATAAGCAGTATGGATGATAAATGATGATTCCATGACTATTCGGGAGTTATAGTCGCTTTCTTCATCTTATTTTTCCATTCACCGACTTTCCTTCGGAGCATCTCACTGGCTTTTATCGGATTCATATATACCTGTACATCTCCATCGAAGACGACGGTCGGCCCCTCCTTGCACCTTCACTGACAGAGACAATCTTCGATGATCAGCTCTTCTGGATAGCCATAGAACGCTCGATCTCCAGTGAGTCGCTTCTCGATAAAAGGTGAAAATCGCTCAGTACATGAGCGTCATTTACATATTTTGACGGTAAGTGGATTCATGCGATAGATTATAGAGATAGAGAGAGTAAGGGCAAGTTGAATTTGAAGAATCTTATGCTTATATACATCTATCATCCTATTTCATATCCTCTCGTGTTCAAAGGATTATTTTTTCACTTTTCAAACAATGCCTATATTGCCAGACGCTCCATAGAGATTTCCATAACAAAATTGATCATCATATGCCTCATATGAGTACGAACCTGTCGTATCCTCACAGATACTGACGGAGCTTGAAATCTGAGTGTAACCTGTAAACACAAGAGCTCGAGGATTTTTGACGGCGACGGAGTATGTAAATCAAAAGTGATATCCATACAAAGATTGCTTACTTGGACTATACCAAAGTTCATGGCTCTTAAAAAGAGCATCAGCAGGAAGAAAAGGATCTAGAAATGAAATCGAATGTCCGAAATTATCTCTTCCATATTCCGCTGTAAGTGCACGAAAAGTCGAAATATCTCTATTTTGAAGCTCATACCATCACCCTGCATTGCCTCTTCCATAGAGTTTTCCGTTCGATAGCTTTAGCCAAGCATCCGATCCATCTTGCATACGAAGAGTATAATTCCAAGTGACATTGGATGCTATGAAAGTTTTCGTATCGAGACTGAGTGCTCTCAGTGCCTCAGGTCACCATGTGATCCATACCAATAGTTTTCATCATTTTCCTGTAGTGACATCTACCACACGAAAAGGGAGTACATCGGATCCAAAGTCTGTCTTATACTGGCTCATAAGAGTATCCCTATTAGCAAATGCCAATTCTCGAAATACCTTACTTTTCCGAGTGAATACTCCCTCATACTCTTCTCAGCGAGCTTCACTAGTATATTTTATAAAAATATATGAAGTATTTATATAGTCTATCTCAGCATTCATCCATTTGGAAGAGTTGAGCGTCACATCTTTTATAAGAGTCGATCGTTTCTTCTTACAATCATAAGAAAAAAGTTCTTGCTTCGTGTGATTTTCACTTACAACTACATAATATAAGATATTACCTGATTTTATAAAACCCCCTGCAACTGCAGTTTGGTCGTCGCTCAGTACAGAAAGTTCTCACTTATATTGATTATCAGATAGACCACAAGCATATGGCTTTGTATAGAAATTCGAGCTACTATCAGCGAAAACTGCAGAAGTGATAGAAAGTAAAAATAAACTCGCGATGGAGAGAAGGTATTTTTTCATAAATGAGATTAAGTTTCTGCATAATAATTATCTTTAAAACAAAAGCAAAATAATCCCCATTTAAGGGGATCTAAAATATGAACAGTTTATTTTTTTACTTGGTCATTATAATTCTTTTTAAGGAATTGTGTAAGTCAAAATTGATTGACCAAAAACTGTGCTGATGAGTTCGGATCGTTATACCATTTAGTCGAACGAAGATCTATAGATACAGGAATCGTCAGTATAAATCCATGATTTATCGGATCTATTTGGATATTATTGAGATTGACATTGTTGAACATGAGCATTTCAGTTCTTATATCAGGATTAGTTCATTTCGGAACTGATAAGCCATACATTTTTGGTTTTAGATACTGATCAAAGTAAGCCTGCTTCGCGTTTAAGTCTGCATAGTTCCAACGATCTGTGATATATCCTACACTATTCGGACCTTGTTGCATCATAGTGTGAACCTCTTTTTGTACTATTTCCGCTTGTGTGGGCATGCGCTCAGGTCTTTGAGTCTGATATTGTGGCTGAGTATTAAAAAGTGCTGAAGGTGTCGGAGGAAGCGCTTGAAATCAGAGTGGTGGAATAGGTTGCATCTGGTCTCATCTTCAAACATTAAGAGGGATTCAGTATACTCGTGACATTGGTTGTGCTTTGAGAACTCCATTTATAGAGATAAATTTTATAACAACTTTGAGAAAACCCCACGCCTTTTAAGGCTGGGGATGAATCATGCCGTTGCCTTTCGAACGAACAATCACAGAAAATACACTCTGCTAAGAGTGTATTTTTGATTGTGAGAGAGAAAGGATATGCGT
>JANNCQ010000049.1:0-20482 GCA_031386685.1 Candidatus Altimarinota bacterium
ACGCATATCCTTTCTCTCTCACAATCAAAAATACACTCTTAGCAGAGTGTATTTTCTGTGATTGTTCGTTCGAAAGGCAACGGCATGATTCATCCCCAGCCTTAAAAGGCGTGGGGTTTTCTCAAAGTTGTTATAAAAAAACTTCCTCATAAAAGGAAGATTTTTGATTTTTCTGGTGCTCGAGATGGGACTTGAACCCACACACCCGAAGGCATACGCATCTGAAACGTACGTGTCTACCATTCCACCACCCAAGCAAGCATTTCTGGATCTAGAAGTAAGTACGTGCACCTCTCTCGAATATCGTCCGTTTCACGGACTCGTTCTCGGAGGTATGGCTCTATTCGTTTCACGAAAAGTCGCACATCTGCCATTCCACCACCCAAGCCAAAAAAAGTATATCGAATTATGAAAGATTGCAAATCGAGAAAAAAGAATTATCATTCGAGCATGCAAAAAAACGTCTTCGAATATATCGAATATTCATTTTCAAAACTCTTCTCAAATCAATTTTGGAATATCATCGGCTCATCTCTGATCATATCTTTTGCTATGATATTCTTAAGTACCATCACCATCATAGGATCTGGATACTGACTCCATGAATTTACACTGAGAAATCCGATCTTTGATGACTCATGGCTCTCTATGATCCTTTCGGGGTGTGCGATATTCCTACTCCTCTCGATGCTCAGTATTCTCGTGCATGGCTGGCTCGCGATCGTCATACCGATACGGTCGATCGACCCGACACAAAAGATGGATTTTTGAGGTGACTTTATTCTCTTTAAGACTCATATTGGTACGTATTTCTGGTATATGCTCTGGAATAGTCTCACGCTCACTTTCATACTTTTGAGCTACCCTATCTTCCTCATACTTCTCTGTGCTCTTCATAGCACACTTGGGTGGATATATGGAATGCTCGGGATCATCGGCATACTCTACATGATGACTCGTCTCTACCTCTCCTGGTATCATATGCTTTCGGAAGGCTCTGGGAAAATCCAGACATTCAAAGAGTCCATCAAGCTCTCAAGATGAAGGACTTGGAAGATATTCTGGAAAGTATTTGCCTTCTCACTGATTATCTGACTCATCAGTAGCTTGATCGAATCGGGTATGAGTGGACTCTTCTCCATCTTCTGATCTACGAGTATCATGAATGAAATAGCTCGAAGCATCGACCAAAATAAAAATGATCTTCTCCAGATGCTTGCCCAGATAGGGACAATCCTCAGAGCAAACTCATGAAGTGTCTCCATTATAGTGCTTGTATTTGGGATATTTTATTCTCTGAGCTCAGTCATATCACGAGCACTCTATCATATCTTCTACGTGAGATACTATCTCGATATCCGAGAAGAGCATGAGAATGAGAGTTCTTTCGTAAAGTCTATACTCTATGGATCATCGCATTCACAAAACCCATAAAAAGTGGGTGTGGAGCAAATGGACGAGAGGCAAGCTCAGGATGAGCCTGAGTCGCGATCATATACGGATGATCACGGAGTTCGACGATCTCCGCGAGTGTCCCATCAGGAGAAGTCGCCGAGACGATGAACCCAGCTTCTTCCATCTGTTCCCGATAGAGAGGATTGAACTCGAACCTATGACGATGTCGTTCGCTGGTCTTCTCTGTTGCATAGGTTTTTGCTGCGAGTGTCCCCGGGCGGATGATACAATCGTAGCTTCAAAGTCTCATATTCCCTCACTTGGTCGTGAGCTCCTTCTGGTGATCCATGATATGGACGATATTTTCTCTGCCTTCAGGCGTGAACTCTTCACTCGAAGCATCTACGATACCGAGGACATTCCGAGCAAATTCGATCGCCATGATTTGGGAACCAAGACAGATACCGAGATACGGGATTTTATTGATTCGAGCATACTCTGCCGTCATGATCATCCCTTCTGTTCCACGAATCCCGAATCCTCCAGGGATACAGATACCATCAAGTCATTCGAGGAGCTTCACTCACTCTTTTTCGATATCTTCTGCTTCGACGAAGCGAAGTTTTACTCGTTTCTTCTGGGCAAATGCAGCACACTTGAGTCATTCATTGAGTGAATAATAGGCATCCTCAAGTCCGACATATTTTCCTACCATACCGATACGAAGGACTTCGAGTGAAGTATCGATATTCCCGAGGAAGTCTTCCCAAGGCTTCATATCAAGCTTGGTAAATGCAACATGAAGATTCGTAAGAAGCTTTTCTCAGAGATGTTCGGAGTGAAATGCCAAAGGAACACGGTAAATCGTATCAAGGGTCGGGGCTGAGATGACACTTTCTCGTTTTATCCCTGATGCCGATGCTATCTTCCCGAGCATATCTTCTGGAATCGCCGTATCAGCACGTACGATAAGAAAATCTGGGGAGATCCCATAACTCATAAGTGTGCGGATCGAATGTTGGATAGGTTTGGTTTTGAGTTCTTTGGAAGCGAGCAGATACGGCAAAAGTGCCACATGGACGAACTGCACATTCTCCTCTCCGAGTTCATGTCGAAGCTGACGAGCAGACTCGAGTATATACTCATTCTCCATATCACCGACCGTACCACCGATCTCTACGATGGAGATATCTGCACCCGTAGATGCGAATCCTGCTTGTATCTTCTCCTTCACGACGTCTGTCAGGTGTGGGACGATCTGGACCGTACCACCGAGATAGTCTCCTCGTCTCTCTTTCATGATGATCTCTTCATAGAGCTTGCCGGAAGTGAACGAGGAGTATTTATTCATATCCGTATCGAGAAACCTCTCATAGTGACCGATATCGAGATCGGTCTCAGCTCCATCAGCTGTGACGAATACTTCTCCATGCTGGAATGGACTCATCGTACCTGGATCGACATTGAGATATCAGTCAAACTTCTGACAGTAGATTTTCTTTCCTGCTCATTTCAGGATAGCGCCTATAGATGCGGCAGAAATGCCTTTCCCGATACCTGAGAGGACTCATCCTGTGACGAAGATTATTTTCACGATTAATAGAGATTAGAATACAAAAGAAAAAAGAGGTCAAGAAAGACCTCTTTTTATCGTATGACGACATATGTGTTTGGCACCGTTATCATGAATCTATTATAGTGGAAAATAGAGAAAAGCAAGTTTTATTGTCCTCTATTTCCTAGGGTTTCCATGTACGATGATGACTATGATCGCTGAATCTCCAATCCATGTATACCATTTACAGAACTCGACACCCCTTCGCCCAATTGTCCTGTATCAATACTATCACAGAACTGCTGTGATACTTCTACATATTGTCCTCCAGTATGTTGGATCTTCGATATATCAGCATATTAGGCTCTCGGAGGTTCTGGACAGTCTGAAGGATATTCTCACATAAAGGAAAAAGTGAAAGAAATAATCGACTAGCGTTGGGAGATGCGGCGGAGGGCTACGACGATCTGATAAACTACTAGTATCTTAATGATCGAGAATAGAAGTAATAATGGATTTATAATATCTTCGACTTTTGGAAGTGGATTAAGTGCTCTTGTAAGTAGAGACAGTTCACTCAAAAATCTTTGAGAATTCCAAGAATTCACCCACTCATGCGAGAAAAAATTAAATCATGAGTAAATCGCATAACATAAAAGAGTAAAAATAATATACCAAGAGAATGCTCTTACCCAATCATTACCGAAATCACTAACCTCTTTTTGAAGTTTTGCAATCCAATAATCCTTTAAATTTCAGGATTCTTTTAATTCTTTCATATGGTATTCCATCTCTTTCGCGAAAAATTTATTGGCTTCGGTTTTGTTTCATATTTCGTCATGCTCATACTTAAACATTCGATATGTTTCTTTTAATCCATTATTTGAGATTTTATGTTCTTTTTTATTTTCTTTTCAGTCTTTCTTATAAATTACAGTCTCTTTTTCTGCAAAATAATTTCACCAATCAATATTTGAGTATCTGCAGCCACTAAAAGATGAATCTTTCAAAATAAATTTTTCTGGATTTTTCGGAAAGATAATATCTGAAAAAGTTATACTTTCCAATTCAGTATTTCACAATTGGAAATTAGAAAAAAATATATTTTTTATAAAACCTTTTTTTATAAAATTAAACAAGGAAGTGAACTTATTAACGGTAAATCCTTCATTATCAAAACCCATTAGTTGAATAAATTCAATTTCAGAATAAGCAATATCAAGCTTTTGTATTAATAATGGCCCTATAGGACTGGATAGATTTATTAACTCAACAGAGCATCATCTAAGATTTTCTAGTCATATGATTGAGTTATCTAGTAATGAATTTAGAGTGATATTCTTGCATTTATGTCATGTTCAATCAATTTTTAATTCCATACCTCCATCAATTCTAATGCTTTCACAATCATCAAAATATGTAATCTTGATTAGATCAGCACAATATCATACTTCCTTCAAAATAATAGAATCAAGGTGTCTTGTTGAATTTATACTAAATGAACCTATATGAATTAGTTTCTTTATTTTATCAGAAAAGCTCCTTTCATAATATACAGACTTATCTATATCAACTATGTTGTTTATTTTTCATTGTGGATCTAGGAAGGAATACTTAACTTCAGTTATATCAATGAGTTCCTCATTTTCTATTTCTTCAGAAAAGAAAGTCCTTATTTCATTCAATAGATAGATTGTTCATCAAAAAAATCATGAATTTATTAGATTAATTTGTTTGATTTTTGATTTATACCAATTTATATCTTCTGTTTCGATTCTTATTGATACATCAGCACCTCTTCAAGGAGTAAATTGTGCTGAATTCTCAAATATTAATTTATCAATTTTCATAATCTATTATTAAAAAACTCCTGCCATTATAGCAGGAGATTTGATTTGTACAGATATTATTTCCCTCCTCTCTTTCTCTCTCCTTCTGTGAGCCACTTCTTGCGAAGGCGGAGTGAGAGTGGAGTGACTTCGACGAGCTCATCTTCCGCAATATAATCCAGACAGTCTTCGAGTGTCATCTTGCGAATCGGAGTGAGACGGATGGCTTCATCGGTTCCAGAGGCTCGCATATTCGTGAGTTGCTTGTTCTTCGTAGCATTGACCACGAGATCTCCTCCCTTCAGGTGCTCTCCGATGATCATCCCTTCATAGAGCTCAGTCGCAGGATCGATCAAGATCGGTCCACGCTCTTCGAGCTTCCAGAGTGAGTATGCCATAGAGAGTCCTGGAGTCCCTGAAATCATCGATCCGACATCTCGCTTCTCGATCGCTCCACGAAACTCATCATAGTGAGAGAATGACGAGTAGATGATACCCTCACCCTTCGTCTCGATGACGAATCGTGAGCGGAATCCGAGGAGTCCACGAGTCGGTACTTCGAATTCCATATTCACGATACCACTCACAGTATTCATATTCTTACAGATTCCCTTGCGCTTTCCGAGCATCTCGAAGATCGTCCCTGAGCGGTCTTCTGGGACCCACATCACGACATTCTCGATCGGCTCTTGCTTCTTGCCTGCGACTTCATGGAAGATCACTTGAGGACATCCGACCTGAAGCTCGAATCCTTCACGACGCATCGTCTCGACGAGCACTGAGAGGTGGAGCTCTCCACGACCTGAGACATTGTAGCTATTGCCATCAGAGTTCTCGAAGTCGATCGCGAGACCCACATTCATCTCCATTTCTTTCTCGAGGCGCTCACGGATCTGGCGAGATGTGACAAACTTCCCTTCCTTTCCGGCAAATGGAGAGTCATTTACCATGAATTCCATCTTGAGTGTCGGAGCATCCACAGTGATGGCTGGCATAGCAGCGACATTCGCATCAGTCGATACCGTCTCACCGACGTAGATATCTGGGATACCAGCGATCGTGATGATATCACCTGCCTCTCCCTCCTCTACTTCGATCTTTTTGAGTCCGAGTGATGTATAGATTTTGCTGATTTTTCCATTTCGGCGAACCCCATCATTTCCGACGATCGTGACTTGCTGTCCGACTTTCGCCTTTCCTTCATATACTCGTCCGACACCCATACGTCCGACATAGTTGTCATAGGCGAGGTTGGCGATCTGCATCTTAAATGGCTTCGTCGTGTCATTCGCTGACTCAGCGACTTGTTCGAGGATCGTATCAAAAAGTGGGTGGATATTGACTCGTTCATCCTTCATATTTCGGATAGCGATACCCTCACGAGCGATCGCATAGACGATACGTCCGTCTGTGATATCGAGCTGCTCATCGGTCGCACCAAGCTGGACGAAGAGATCGAAGAGCATATCGACGACGGCCTCTGGCTGAGCCGTAGGCTTGTCGATCTTATTGATGACGACGATAGGCTTAAGACCGAGTTCGAGAGCTTTTTTGAGGACGAATTTCGTCTGAGGCATCGGTCCTTCGTAGGCATCGACGACGAGACAGACTGAGTCGACCATACGGAGAACTCGTTCGACTTCAGATCCGAAGTCAGCATGTCCGGGAGTATCGACGATATTGATCTTCACATCTTTGTACATGACGGCAGTATTCTTGGCATAGATCGTGATACCACGCTCTTTTTCTTGGTCATTGGAGTCCATGACACAGATATCGACTTGCTCGTGAGCGGCGAACGTACCAGACTGGCGGAGGAGGGCATCGACGAGAGTCGTCTTACCGTGATCTACGTGGGCGATGATCGCAATATTGCGGTATTTCATAATATCAAAGGGGTTGAGAAAAGTAATGCTTGCATTCTTTTTGAAAAGAATGTCGAATTAAGAGACCAAACGTCTCATAATCGAAAAAATGAGAGGGAAATAAAATTCGTTTGGAGTATACAGAGAAAAGCAAAAAAGCAAATCAAAATATGTATTTAAGTTACTTTAATTTGCTTTGTCAATTCATTTGGTGGGAAAGTATGTATTGACTCCCGAGAAATATAGGGAATAATTTGATTATTTCGCATATTTTCATATAATTTTCTCTATAATCTCGAAAACTCCCCAAAATATTTGCCAGAAAAGGACGAATATGGTAGAGTAAAAAGGTAATTTTTATATTTCAAATATATGTTTTTCTCTGAACGTCCGAATAAATTTATCATCGAGACCGCTGTCGTAATGGGTATAGATAATGCGAAAACTTCTCGAAATCTCAATCAAGAAGCAATAAAGGCAGAATACGAAAAAGCTAAAAAGGCTCTAGCAAAATGAGGTGAGTCAGAAGAAATAACTTTGCTTTATACGAAATTCATAACCATGTATGAAGCAAATCTGACAACTTCTACACAAGCTAAAACGGTACTAAAAGATGAACTGAAGTGGAAGCACCTCGGGGATCTTCGAGAAGCAGTAAAAAACTGAGGAATAGGATTGAGTCTTGCAGATATCGAAGGACTTAACCAATTTGCGCTTGCGGAATACTGACGACAAGAGAGATCTGATAATCCTCAAATTGATGAAGTGCTGAAGGGCTGGTTTCGCATATATGAGACACTCAAGTCTCAGGCTATATCAGGATGACCTGCAGCTCCACGAGTCCAGGCAGAAAAACTCAGCGAAACCCTCTCGCTCGACGAAGCAATCAAAAAAGGATTCGGAAATCTTTTCTCTGGAAAGAAAGTAGATCCGATTACCGTGCTTCATGAAGACAAGAAATATCGATTCGCTGTCGAAGTACATGAGACATGATTCACTCTCTGAGGAAGGAAATTCGAGTTTGCTTATCCATCTGATATACGAAGAGGAAGTTTTGAATTCAAAGATGATAAAATTATCTTCTCTGGTATTCCACGAGGAGAAAATAGAAATAAAGTGCTTTTCGAAGTAACTAGAGAGGAAGCACTCAAAAAACTCACCTGAAGACCGAATGAGATCGTATTCAAATTCGAAGATTTCGGAAATATCGTCGCGCGGTGAACTGGGGAATACCTGCCTTCGAGTGCGCTAATAAATAGTCCAAGCCCTCCTGCAAATGCTCCGCGCTCAACTTCACCTGTAGAAAGAGAATGAGTCAAGTATGGACTGAAAGAACTCGAGTGATATGCCAAACAAGAACTAGCAAAATTTGGAAAAGATATCAGTGCGCTTCAGATTGCTCTCAAAGCAAAAAAATTCTATACTGGAGAAATCACGGGAACTTTCGATATGGCGACCCTCGATGCGGTCCTCGCTTTCCAGAAGACCATAAAAGACGCGAAATATGGGGCTGATGGACTTGTCGGAAAGGAGACAATATCTGCACTTTTCTGAATCCCTGGGCAACCAGGAAACCCATCTCCTACTCCTCCTCTAACACCTGCCCCAGGAGTACCGCCAGTAGCCCCACTCCCTGCTCCTATGCCTGGGCCAGGGCCATGATCAGGGGGGACTCCAGGGGCGCCGCCAGCTGCTCCTCGCCCAGGCACAACATCAGTTCCAGGTTCTGCTACTATACTCGAACTTTCAGGTGCGATGTACTCTTTTCGCCAAGTGATAAAAGCAAACGATGAGAAAGTCAATGGAAAATGATGACTTGATTCATACAAAAAAATCCTACCGACAACAGAAAGTACGGTAAGAGAATCAAAACAAGTAATCGATGCAGCATTTACTAGTGTAGATACTTTTATCAAAGCAATTGATCCAAAGAAACTTTCAGTAACCGACCTTGCTCTCTATAATGCCTATGTACTTGAGGTGGCTCGATATTTCGCAGACCAGCATACAGTATATACAGATATCGGATCTGCGAATCGACACTGGAAAAAGTACGATACTGCACTCGCATACTCTGCAAAGCTCGTAGGCTCAGATCTCGAGAGAAATGGTATCAAGATCGAACCGGTTCCTTCAGATTCAGATATACGAAAAAAAATACGCTCTATCGATACAGCTACAGCAGATAAGCTCGAAGCTCTATTCGCTAAATGATATACATGGGATGATATCATGAGTAATCCCAAACTTCGTGGAGCATGGGATGAAATCCGTGAAAAAGTACTCTGAAAATATGAAGATACTCTCCAATCTCAACTCAAATCCGCAAAAGCAAAATACGATGCTGGTACAATGACATTTGCCTGAGATGAAGATGGTACTCGAAAAAAAGCATTCGAACTTATGATAGATATCATGGGTGCTGGAGCTTGGTATGATGTGAAAGATAAAAACTATGATCGTTACCGAAGTGCTGCCCTCATCGCTGGTGCTGCTATAGCATGAGTCGGTGTCACAATAGGTACTTGAGGGATAGGTGGATTGGCTCTATGAGCTCTGACCACTACGGGTGGTATGCTCCTCGCGAAGTGAGAAATACGTGACGGTGTAGAATGAGCGAAAGATGCTGGTATGGAGCTCCTCTTTAACCTTGCAACCTTCGGTGGTGGGGGACTGCTCGCTAAGTGATGAGCCCTCGCATTCGCTCGTACAGGAAGTACAGTTGCTCGAGCAGGTATCGCAATCACAGAATGAAGCGGTGGTGCTCTGCTCTGAGCATGAGTCGAAAAATGGAGAGCATATCACGAATGAATCGGACTTTCTTGGCCTGAATCACTTTGGAATAATTTCCTCTGGGCACTCCTCCCGCTCTCACTTCACTATAAGTGAGTATTCAAGGCAGAGGCTACGAAGCTCGGTGCAAGAATGAAAAATAATCTCGCTCGATCTGAAGTGACTCCAGGAAGTCCAGCCGTGAGAGCTGAAGCTCAAGCAATCGCCCAAGAGGCAGAAGCCCTCGGTCCAAAAATACAAGCTGAGCAAGCGGCCCTTGCACCCCAAGGAGCACCTCCGAAAGCACCTAACGCAGTACCAGCTCCTGCGCCAGCTCAAGCTCCGAAAGCTGCCCCTGCTGGGAAGCCAGCACCAAAGCACGCAGAAACTCCAGGATCTTATGATGTAGGGAATGGGTATATCCTTGAGGCAAGACCAGATAATACTTTTAGTGTCCTCAAAGATGGTGTCTCGCAATTCGGCAGACCAAAGACTCTGGCTGAAGTAGAACAATTCCTCTCGGTATCTCATAACACACATATCCCCGAAACTGTAAAAGCTCAGATAGCAGCTCGACCTTCTCCTACAACTGTTGCATCAGGAGAACCAGGAGTCGCTGCTGCACCAGCCCAAACAGCGAGACCAGTAGCTCATGAGCCTGCTCCTCAAGCAATGAAATGAGCTGAGTGAGTGAGACCCACCGCACCTATTATAGATGATTCGCAGTTTTCTAGTTGGTTCGAAAAACTTGTTCCTAAACTCCATAAAAAAGATTTTCCGGCTGGCTCTACCATAAAGGCAGAGTGACTCGAAATAACAGCAAAAGAGTGATGAAAATATACAGTAAATTATGGAGGCAAGACTTATAATTATGATTCACACGCCGAAATGTCCTCGAAAATAGGAACGATTATCAAAAATCCTGAGGATAGACTCAATATACTCAAATCCAGTGAATCAAATCGAATGAAAACACATATGAAATCATTCGATGAAGTCGCTATACCAGGAAGCAATGGGAATCTCCGATGGAAGCATGAGGGTGATGGGAAAATGTGATTCCAAAAAAAAGATCCTGAGACAGGAAGCTGGAACTCTGTAGAAGCCTCTGCCCTATCAGTAGATGACCAGATTGCTGCTGCAGCCCAGTGGTACAAGGTATCACCAAGTCAGATAAAAGAAGGGATCAAAAAATCTGAAGGCGCAACAACTCATGAGGTCATTGAGTCCGCAGGACTACTGAGTTGGTTTAAGAAACAACCAAAAATAGTACAACATAAGATCGAAGAATGAATCAAAAAAGCGATAGATGGTACCATAAATGGAGGAAACGCTACTTTTTGAGCACCATTCACTATTCTAGGTTGGATTACAAATTGGGGACATGGCGCATCATGGGGCAAATCTCTTGCTACTGGAGCCATCATAGAAGGTACCTCTATGCTCATACATCCTTTCGACACGGAGCAATGGAAAGATAAAAATGGGAATATCAATTGGTGAAATGCTGGCGAATTCATCGCATATACACTCATCGCTGCGAACTGTGGAATACTTCGGGCAGGTATAGCATCTCTTGGATGGTGATACTATAATCTTTATAAGGAAAGTAGCCCCGGAGCCGAAGTCCCTACTACAAAATAAAATAATATACTCCAAATTATGGCAATCTGAACTACTCAACCCGAAAAAAAAGAATCTACCTACTGAGAATTCTATGAAAGGATCACTCGCGAGCGAGTCTTCTCAGAAGAAGAGACACTAGAATTGCAAAGAAGACTTTTAAAAAGCGGATTCAATCAGCGACGTGATGAGATTATCAGTAATGCTGAAGTCGCTCGTAGGGAGTTTTCGACTGCACTAGGGGATATGAAAGGAAAAGAGTGAATCCTCGCGAAGCTTGATCCATATTTTCCGGGATGAAAGGCGAGAATCCCTACCACTCTGACTGAGTGAGCACAGGCAGCGAGCGAATTCTGAAAAAAAGGTATCGATGCAGCGAAGAGTCTATCACCAGAAGGTATGTCTGTGATGGTGACAGAAACTACAGACAAGCTAAAAAGAGATATAGGAAAATGAGGAACTGAAGTGCTCTGAGCTGTGTGAGCCATAGTAAATGCTGACGGTATCGAGTGAGCTACAGGAGGCTTCAATAAACTCTCGAAAGCTATCGATACGGTATCATCTAGCTTCTCGACGGCTATGAAGTGACTTTCTGATATGCTCGCAGCATTTTTCTCTCTGATCTGACTCGATAAACTCTGGTGAAGTATAAAGGGGCTACTTGGTATGAAAAATGATAAGACTGATGTTTCAAAAAATGAACCATGAAATGATGAACCATGAAAAGATGGAGAAAAAATGACAAATCTTACAGAAGTCGAAAATCGCATGATGCGTGATGCTGCATGGAGGCATCTTCTCCGTATGAACTCTACCTATACGGATATTGTCGATCAGACAAAACGTGCAGAATTCGATAAAGAATTCGATAAGTACGTAGCATCTGCTAGTATCTCTGATAAGAAAAAGTTCCTTGAACAGATATCTGGGAATTTTGATGGCACTTTTTCTTTTGCTCGGATATTTGGCTATGTGAAAGATGGAACTCTAGAAAACGTATGAAAAGAAAAGAAAGCTATTATTGATTTTTATTCATGACTCGAGACAGCTCATATCATCAAATGAGATATACTGACAGAACGCATCAAGATGGATGTTCTTAAGGCGATGGAGTGATATGGTTGGATCAACCAATCAAATATGGCAGAGAAAAAGGAAAAAATCAAAATACTGTTTGAGAATCCTAAATACACAACTCTCTTAAAAGAAATCAAAACTCATATAGAACAAAAAGATGAGGTGAGTATGGGCCGTTTCGTGGTAGAAATGTTCCTGAAAACACCAGGAATTCTCTGGGATTTTGTAGGTGAAATCATCCCTTGGAGTGCACTTACTGTAAAGGCGATAGATGGTGCATTTTATTTTGGAGTACGTACTTATACAGCGCTCACGACTCAGTGATTCGAGGGAGCTATCGCTGTCATGTCTGGTATGACTCTCGAAGAAGTCGAAAAACTACCGAAAGAGAAACGACTCCTTGCTGTGACGATGCTTCAGCAGCAAGGACATCTCACATTTGCGCTCGCTGGTATGGCTGCAAAAGTCGCTACCACTGCTGTGCTTATGCCTCTCTATTGGACACAAGGGGCTACTGTACCTTCGGCAATGCTCCAGTATCAACAAGCCATGTGAGATTATGAGAAAATGGCTTCTACTATGCAAGGACTCACGCGTGACCTCCTGACCCCGACAGAATATAAAAATCTTACCGAGTTTGATAGGGTACTCAGATCCCAAATGCTAGAAATAGAAGCAAAACTCCATATAGTCGATATTTTCAAAAAGGATCCCAACCTCACTCAATCGAAAATACATGAGGAAATAAAAAAAAGAATGGTATATACAGGAATTAACGCTTCTACGAGAGATACTGTGTTAAGTCGACTTATCCAGAAAAATGGTTCTACTCCTTTTACCAAAGAATATTTGACTTGAGAGATTTTCAAAAGGACAAATGTACCAAATAAACTATGAGAACTTATTAGTCAAGCTCAATGACTTTTTGTCTCTGAACAAGAGACTCATGCAAAACTTGCTATGGCACGTTCTATGGATGCACTAAATACCGTTTGTGCTGATGCACTCTGAGAAGGAAAGCTCAATAATTTCTGGAATCGTCTCTGAAGTCTCTCAAAATGAGATATGAGTGAACTCGTAAAAAATATAAAACGAGGAGAGATAGTCCTCAATGTCGCAAATGTAGATGATGCTGCAGCCCAGCTCAAATCACTTAAAGATGTCATGACAGAGATACCAAAATGAGTAGAGCATCTCTTTTCATGACTCAATCTCATACTTGTGGGTGGTATGGCGTGGAATGCAAAGGAAGGTGAGAAATTCGATACCGCACTCCAAGGACTTAAGTCTGCACATCCTTTATGAGCTGTATGGGTCCTCTTTACCGAAGGTACGAAGATGAAGGATCACCAGTTTACGAATCCTCAATATCTTCTTAGCATGGGAATCGCTGCTACATTCCTCTGAATGGAAGCAGTATCTGTATATGCCAATGCTAGGAATATAGGTATCGTGAGAGCTGCAGCGCAGTCAGCACTTTCTCCATATAGGGCTCTTACATCTATTCCACGTTGAGTGGTTAATGCTGGCCGTATTTTCAGAGCGATAGAGGGGGGAGGAGTTCGGGCTGCATTTGAACATGGAGGTGCTGCTCTCAAGGGTATCCGAGGTGGTCTCAGGGGATCTGGAAGGTGACTTGCTATCATGGCGGCTCTTGCAACTGCAGTGGCCATACCAAGTATTGCTATCGCTTACTTCGATGGCGAAAAAATGAAAAAGTTCTCTGCTGATCTCCAAAAAAAATCCCTTATGGGAAAAGATGGGAGTGTAAACTGGGAGGCTCTCACTGTAGCAGCAAAAAACTGGACCATTGAGCAAAAAGAAGATGCTATAAAACTTGCGGCACTCCAATATCTTGGAGAAAATGCCGCTGATGTTAGGATTGCTGGTTCTACAATTGATATAATTATCCAACCTTCGAAGAACTCGAATATGCATATGACCTATGGTATCATCGATAGTTCGGAGATAGCACAAATGCGAATGATCTATGAAAAACTCGGTTATAAAACTAAAATGCAGTATAGTACTGATGCTGATAAAGTGATACTAGCACAAGCTGCTAAGCTAAAAACAGAGTGATATACTGACGCGCAAATCAGTACACTTAATTCACAAATTGAGTGGGTACATCCTGCATATTAGTTTAATCAGTGTGTGTAAGAATAAGAACGAAAAAATCTCCCTATCCGGGAGAGTTTTCTTATCCGTGAAGTAATGTGATCTATCCCGTATAGTGAACGCATGCTGTATGGAGTACATCTAGTAAAAGAAAGAAACTATTTCTTGCTCGATTCAATATCCCTGCATAAAACTCTCAAAAATCCACCAATAGTGGTGGATTTTTTGTATTCTCAGGAAAAATATGATAGCATAGAATTATATATTTTTTATTTATAATTCTATGTTCACACTTTCCATCACCAAAAAGGTATCTTCTTTGTATAATATTGCGGAAAGATGAGGGGAGATTTGAGAAGGAAAACCCAAAAAACTTGAAGTAGGAGATCCCGCTGCAGAAAGTAAATTATTACAAGAAATGATGGGTCGATCTCATCAAATACAAAAAGCAGGTGCTGGATATCAATTAGCTGATAGGCAGATCGCATGGGTCGACTTAGATAAGCAGATGTCGATTATGTTTACAGGATCATCACCTAAAGATATATCCAGAATACCCTGATTTGATCGTCCAGAAGTACGAAATATGGGATGAGTCGATGCCAAAGAAAGTTCGGTCGACGCGGGCAAAAAACTCTCTGGGAACTTCGCAGATGCGAAATTCTCAGGCACTCAAGCTTGAGTAGATATATTTACTCAGGGTGATCGGACGATACTCTCCATCCCTGGAGGAAATACAGTTGATTTTTCTACTGATACATTTAATTCGAGAAAAGATCTCCTCCTCAAACAATTTGCTCAAAATAACAGTACTCCTCCTTCATGAGAAGCACCAAAAGTAGCTTCCGTGGGACATTCGTCTCCACGAGTAGCAGGGAGAGGTCAGCCAATCAGACAAGCAGATCGTCCTATTAATACCATACCACCCGCTCAAGTTCAGACAGCATGAGTGGCTGAAGCAAGGAGTACTGCACCTGAAGCTCCAAAATTATCCGATCAGGCAAAGCTCGATCAAGCTCGACAAGATAAAGCCACTGCCCTCGCTGCACTCTCACTCGTAGGAAATAGTCAAGATGCGCGGAAACCATATGAAGTTATGATCCGGAAGGCGGATATTGATATACAGAGACTTGAACCCCTTATTGCTCAAGCAAAAGCTGCAGAAACCTATAGGTGACTCTCTCCAGAAAGAAGAGAGATAGTAGATATCCAGACGACTCTTTCTGATATGCGTAAGGATTTCACCAGTCTTATGGCTCGTGATGCAAGGTGAGATAAAAGTGTACGAAAAGAGATGAGTCAGCTCTTTTGAGATATAAAAAGACTTGAAGGTACAATGGTATCTCTCGAAAAATGACAAGCAAATATAACACGGCTTCAGGCGGATATAGATGCAATTAAAAAGAGATGATTCGATATGTATGGCACTTCCTGACCCAAGATAGAACAAGCACAAGCAGAAATCACTAAAATAAAGGCAGAAATAGTCGCTTCAAGAACCTCGAGTACCCCCATCATGGCGCAGTATCGACAATGATTGAATACAACTAAAACCGCATAAAAAATCTGGACATAGTGTCCAGATTTTTTAGTAAGAAGTAAAGAAGATTGAAAATCTATGCAATATATGCACTATAAGCGGTATCGAGGATATTCATGATTCTTCCTTTACATTCTACCGATATGTTAGCCTTCATCGATCGAGCGGTCGTGATACGATCATCGAGATATCTCTCGACATGTTCTCGCCCCATGAGATAGAGCCCCATGAGCTCAGCCATATCTTCCCAGAACTGTTCATTCGTATTGCTTCATTCGGCTCTCTGTCTATAGAATGGGAGACTCGAGAGTGGGGTAATCCCCGCATCCTGTGATCATCGAAGCTCATTGGATTCTCGGATGAGTGCTATCATATCTTGATCATTGGTCTCGAGCTGATAATTCATCGTGATCTGATGTCCGAGCTCATGAAAGAGCTGGATCGTAGCACTATCAGGGATAGACGATACCCCCCCGATCTCATAGAGTCGTCGGCTCATGTTCGCAAAATCATTATTTTGTTCTCTCACACTTATGCCGATATTGGCTGTATGCACTTTCGGTCTTCAGATGACACTTGCAATACCGATATCCGTCTTATCTGAGAGCCAGAGTTTGCCATTCTTCGCATAGAACGCTATGAGTGCTTCGCGAGCATTGATGATTCACTGACCTCCTATGGCATTCATGAGACTGGTCATCTTCCCGGTATGGTGTCCATCTCTCAGGATGAATTCTTTGGGATCATTCTCTCTGACCCATTCTTTGAGTATGACCGTATCTCCAGAGTCTTCTATGGGTGTGAAGTGCCCGAGTCATCGCATCGCCGCAGAGTAGTCATCATCGAGCTTTATCACAGCCGCTATCTCTCTATCGAGTCCAGCGAGAGAATCATCTTCCCCCTCTGGCGTAGCGACTGGAACACCTATAATTGGTCGAGCGGTATCGATGCCATCGCTTGGACCGGGAAGTGGTGTACTCGAGTAGCTTACCTGAGTTCTCGGAAGTCCTGTAGATCGCATGATCCATTCGAGTATCCATGCTTTTACAGGTTCATACTCTGTGTGATCTGTTGGTTTAGGAGATGTCTGTTTTTTCTCTTCTTCTTTCGTGAAGTCTCCTTCTATCCCTCATGCCACGACGAGAGGATTTCTCTGAGAATTCCATCCAAAATTTGTATCGAATTCTGGATTCCAGTCGAATTCTCTGTTGAGGGTATTTTGTACGTCTTTGAGTTCTTGTACTCCGTGGGCTTTCGTGAGTCACGCCATTGTCCCTTTTATGAGCCATGCATCATCATCAGTCATTCCGAAGCATGGATACCATTTGGACGCTTCTTTCCCGTCAGTACCATGCATCGATCGATAAAATGGAATGATTCATCCATGTTTCGTACGGATTGCTACAAGAGTTCGTCCTTGCCAGTTCATAAAAATCGGTTTGCCATTTCTCGAGGCAAGCATTCATGATTCTACGAGTGAGCTGATACGCTTCGTATAGGTATCTTTCTCAGTCTCTGGGAGTTTCGTAGATCTGAGCTTCTCGGATTCAGCACTCCACTTTCTCTTACGGTCATGATAGAGCCCGAGAAGTTTTTTCTCTGTATCTTGGAGGTTTGCGACACCTGTTTCTGAGAGAGCATTTTCCCCAGATTTTCTTCACTCGAGAGTTTGACGGATATTGACGATCTCTTTCCAGAGGTCATCGAGTTCCTTTTTTTCATTTCGCAGTGGAGTCTGTGTCTCTGGTGTATCATCCCAGAGTCCTGTAGGATCTGAGTCTTTCTCACTCTCTTCTTTATTCTCACCCATTGGGGGTATGACTCATTGAGCTTCTAGATGTATTGGAGGATTGGATGTTTCTCAGTTTGGTCATAAGGGAGTAGGAGTACCAGACTCTCCCTCTCTCCACTCTGGTTGTATTTTTTCTGATTTTCCGAGTTCATGATATTTATTCGCTCAGAAAGGGATTCCTCACCAAGGTACATCTTTTGGTACTGGAGCGACCACAGGAGGCGATGGTAGTACTTTAGGAGGTATGACAGGATTGAACACCATATCTCCCTTACCAGTGACAGTCGCTATAGGATTGAGAAGGATATCACCGGCAGTATTTATGGTGACGCGTCCTACTTCGAGAAATGCGAAACTGCGAGTATTGAAGGCATTTTGCATACTCGCAGGTATCTGTATATTCCCTTTTGCATCGATCGGAAGGACGAAGCTCGGTCCACCTGTTTTCGGTGTGATGACTGCTTGGATTTTTCCACTTGTATACTCTGCTGCAGAAATGGTAGTATTACCATGGTGGAGAGTACTCGCTGTTTTCGAGAGCATATGGGATACATTCCATCCACCAGTCTTATCTGTATGGATCATGAGCTCTGTATGGTCGAATCGTGGTGCGGGAGTCCCGTTATCATACCAGTGATGACGGATGACAAACTGATGTGCCTGGAGTCACCCAGGATACTGTGGTGTAAGGAGTGGACTTCCTGCTGGTGGAAGAATCGTACCTGATGGGATAATTGTCTGACCTGATCCGAGAGACATGAGCCCATGGACCGCGAGTCACACAGAAGTACCGACTCCGAGTGCTACACCCGTAAATTTCAATCATTCTATTCGTGCGTAGTGAGCTTCTTTTGTTTGTCGTATACCATTCACTGCATCTGCAAGAGCTCGAACTTCACGATATTGATTTTTCGCCATGGTCGCCTCTTTGCTCGTATCTCATTCTCCAAGAAGTGACCCATTATTCCACCTAGCGACCAGTTCTGGGAATACTTCATTCATGAGTCGTATCATCGCTACATGCTGACGTGAGACGGATTCTCCACCATCATACTGGAGCATATTCATCCCCATCTCTCTTCCGACTCGATGCTTCGCTAGATAGTAGATGCCAGCCGTGAGGGCATCATCCTTTTCAGTACTATTTTTTGCTTGATATACTCTGGTGTAGAGGTTAATAACGGGGTGTTGCCAATCATTTGTCTTATGAGAGATATTCGATGACTCTCCATCATATGATTGTGTTCCTGTCATCTCTCCTCGAGCTCAGCGACGATCGATCTCAGCAGTACGGTCTCGCATCTCACGACGCGCACGGACGATTGCGAAGAGCCCACCACCGACCGATCCAACTGCTACTGGTAAGAGAAGTCCACCTGTGAAAGTAGATCCTACAAAAGCAGTTCATCCGAGTACAATTCGAGTCCCTATAGCAGAGAGGACTGCAGCGGTATTTGGATGGCGGACTGCTCCTATGAGTTTTTCCTTTACCCATTGTGGGATTTTCGAATTATTATTGATACTGTTTGCGATCTTGTCTGCAGTTTTTACGAGAAATCATTCTTTTCGCTGACCATTGCCTTGCTCGATCCCCCCGATGTCGAATATCCTGAGCTTCGCATCGATGTTCTGGAGCTCAGATCCGAGCTTCGCCTCCTGGAGTCGTACGAGTGATGACTCGAGTTGACTCGTATCGACGGTCACAGTGGGATATGTCCCTTCGATAGCACCCTTCACTTCACGGAGTTTCTGTTGTCTCTCTGCTCATGGAGATGTAGTTATCCAGGCATCCACCGCCGTTTGAATCACTGGAAGGAGAGTCTCTTCTTCTCATGTTTGTTCATGTCAGAGATGACTCTCAGTACGTATCGCTTCTGTCCCCTCCATCACATGAGATCGGAGAAAGTCTTCTGTATACTCACCGCTCCTGAGTCCTGCCTTGATCCGTTCGACCATCTCACGCTTCTTGGTCCCGATCCAGGCATCACGCCCCATACGTTGTAAGCTCCGAGCAAAAAATCCTTTCACTTTCTGAAAGGTTCATTTTCTCTCTTTTCCCATCTCAGCATCAAATGCCTGCACTGCCTGACTCTCGGCATAGATATCGATCACTCGAGAGAGATCGAGGATATCGAGTGAGACACTTTTACTCATCTGCGTCTGAGTCTTCATCGCGGGGCTATTGGGTGGTGGCACAAGTACTGATGATGCCTGAGGCATATGCGATGGTGGTGGATTCATCCCACCTCCACTCGTTTGTGTCTGAGGTTTACTTCAGTTTACTCATCATCTGAGCATTGAGAATCCCGCTTTTGTTTCTGAGAGTTTTTCCGACATATATTTACCAAGTCACATATTCTTAAAATTTAGAAGTTAAAATTTAATTATTTTTGGAGATTTTTATAGAATCAATCGAGCCACAGGTCGAAGTACTGGTCAACCAATGTATCGAAGTCAGGAACTGTATCTGTGAGGAACTCTACAGGATCAAAAATATCGGGACCACTCAGGTATGCATCTCGAAATAGTTTCTGATCTTCCTCTGAAAGGTGGTCAGTCACTATCCGAGTCACGATCGCATCCTCTGCTACAGGTACTACTTGCTCGAGGATAGCAGTATCATCAAGTCCAGGGAATATGAGTCATCTATCACGAATAACTCAGAGTATACGGGAAGAAAAAGTATCCATAATATAAAAGTTAATACTCATATAATACGCTAATTTTTAAAAAATACAAATATTTCGCATAAAATTCTCATATGTCAACTCATGTATTGTTGCAGAATCAAGTTTACATTTACATTTCATTAGAGTGTGGGCATAAGATAGGGGAAAGACTTCTTAAAATATTGTAGTTTTTCTTTCGGGGTTGCTCCATTCATTCAGAGTCAATAGTGCTTCTTTGTTCAAT
>JANNCQ010000064.1:0-36583 GCA_031386685.1 Candidatus Altimarinota bacterium
AGCACTATTGACTCTGAATGAATGGAGCAACCCCGAAAGAAAAACTACAATATTTTAAGAAGTCTTTCCCCTATCTTATGCCCACACTCTAATGAAATGTAAATGTAAACTTGATTCTGCAACAATACAGATTTTGACAAAATTATACATGTATATAATATAAGAGTTATTAACTACAGTTCTATGATCGATTCTGTATTTACGGCTCCATCATGAACCGTCTTTCAAGAGCATTATGACCTTCCTCCAGATCTTCAAGAAGTCTGGTGAAAAGATGAGCATAAATTCAATCCCGATACACTTCCAGATGGAGTATGAGAAGTCCTAGACCGAAAAAATGCACTTGCCATGCAAGCTCTAGAGTGTGGAGTGGATACAACGGAAGAACTAAAAGCTTGAAATGGTTCATTAGATTTTCTGGGATTATTGAAGCTCGTATGAGTAAAGGGGACACTAATATGGAGAGACGGAAGGGAACGTAGGGTATCTGATCTAAAAGAAAAATGAGTAATATATTTTGGAACTTTGAATAGTTTCTGAGCTATAGAAATCGTGTCAATCGATGATCCTACCAATTCCTCGAAAGACGGAATAGTGACTATTAGATCTCTTCAGGGTGGGTTTATATTCCCTGTACTTGTACTCTTCGATAGAGAAATTGATCAAGAAGATATTGGAAGATTTTAAGATGAACAGAGTTTACTATTTGATATTTTTCGGATAATCGAAGATGAGATCGATCATCTTGAGTCCTGGAAGCTCCATCACTGCTTCGAGGGTCGATTCGAAGTCTTCCTTTTTCTCGACACGCAATCCCGTGGCCCCGAAGCTTTCTGCAAGCTTCACAAAATCTGGATTCCCGAATCCGAGCCCCCATTTCTCCATCCCACTTCCTTCTTGTTTCCATTCGATCATACCATATGACCCGTTATTTAAGATGATAAGCGTGATATCGAGCTTGAGTCGTACGGCAGTCTCGATATCACCGAGATTCATGACGAGTCCACCATCACCGGTCACGCAGACGATATTTCGGTCGGGAAATTCGAGCTTCGCACTCATCGCACTTGCGAGTCCAGCACCCATCGTCGCGAGAGCATTATCGAGGATGAGGGTATTGGGTTCATAACAAGGATAATTCCGAGAGATCCATACTTTATAGAGACCATTATCAAGGGTAAGGATATCTGAGCTCCTGAGATGATTTCGTAGAATATGCGTGAGCTGCCTCGGTCACATAGGCGAAGAGAGATGCTTGATCTCTTCTCTGAGATGACTTTGGAGATATTTTGTGTATATGTCTTTGATTTGGTAGATCTCATCGAATTCCCATGCATGATCGAGTGGAGCTTCTGAGAGTCTCCAAAAAATATTGCCGATATCTCCTATCACTTCGAGGTATGGCGTATAGACATCATCGATAGTCGCTTCATAGAAATTGATATAGATCGATGGTGTCCCGTCGACTCCCATGAGTGTCGTCGGCTTCTCGATCGGATCATATCCGACCGAGATGATGAGATCTGACTGAGCGATCGCTTGATGGATATAGTCACCTGTCGTGAGCGAAGCCGTCCCGAGATATTCAGGGAGAGACTCATCGACGACTCACTTCCCCATCTGAGAAGTGAAAAATGGAATATGATACTTCGAGATAAATGCCGTCAGATATTTCGAGATTTGCTTCCTGTTGGCTCCTGCTCCTATGAGAATAATCGGACGCTTCGCTTTCGTGATTTCGCTCATAAGTTTTGTAAGCATTTTTTCATCTATCACGGGTCGACGGATCTTCTCCATATGAGCAGAGATGTCTTCGACATATACCTCTTCACTTGCGATATCTTCAGGGAATTCTATGGCGACGACTCATGGTCTCTCCGATCGAGCAATTTTGAAGGCATTATGGACGAGAGAAGGTATACGCGATCCACTGATGATCGTCGTAGCATATTTCGTGAGTGGTCGCATCATCCCGACGACATCGATAATCTGAAAGAGTCCCTGCTTCGATTTTTTGATCGGTTTCTGGCCAGTGATGACGATGAGTGGAAGTCCAGAGAGTTGGGCATAGGCGACTCCCGTCACCATGTTCGTAGCTCCAGGTCCGAGTGTCGCGAGAGCGACTCAGGGGTGTCCCGTGAATCTCCCATGATTGGCTGCCATGAATACGGCAGTTTGTTCATTGCGAGTCAATATAAGCTCGATCGAAGAGGTACGCATAGATTCGAGAAAATCGAGATTCTCTTCTCCTGGTACTCCATAGATACGATCGACTCAGTATGATTCGAGCATACGGACAAAAATATCACTCGCTTTCATATGTTGATTGTGTATAAGAAAAGTAAGATATTTCGTGACTAAAGTTCTCCCAAGAAATCTACTTTTGTAGATTTCTTATTTCTAAAAAGTTTTACCGTGATACGGTTCATTCTAGATATTTTCTCCTACTTCTTTCCGAGCATCGCTCTGAGCATCCATTTTTTCTTATCGAGATCTTTTTTTGCTGATATGATGACATCCTGGGTACAGGCATCTGCATCAGTCGCATCGATGAAGGTCGTCATCTCATCTGAGATATGGAGAAGGTCATCATGCATTGCTTTTTGCATTTCAGATGCCGACATAGGGCCACTATATTCTTTAATAGTCGTTTCTTTGAGATACTCAGTGAATTGCGATACTGGATATTCACCGAGGATACGTACTTGTTCGGCAAAAACATCGATCTGATCGGCAAACATATCATATATATCCCCGAATATCTCATGGTTATCTTCGAATACTGGACCGATCACATTCCAGTGACAAAAGCGAGCATTTTGTGCCGTGACACTATACGCTGCGAGAAGATGATTGAGTGATGCAATTGAAGGGTTTTCTTGTTCCATAGTTATAGTATATTAGAGAATTAAAGTGTAAGTATGCTATTTCTCCGAAAAATCGCAAAGAAATAATAAAGACAGTATAATACTTCTCTTTAGAAAATCAAAAGATAGTGAGAATAATTCTCATAATTATATGTATCTCTGACTATTGACCTCGAAACTCACTTCCTTGGTGTGCCAATATCTTCTGCATGAAGAAATCTTCAATAGGTATACTCAGTTCGCTCACTTTCATGTCTGCTATGAGCTCTCACTTCGAGATAATCCCAAATCGATCGCAAATCGCTTCAACATCAGAAAGTATATGAGTATTGAAGAAGATTGTTTTTCCTTCTTTTTTGAGTTCAAGCATGAGATCTTTCACCATCTTGCGACCGATAGGATCGAGTCCACTCATCGGCTCATCGAGAAATATCATATCAGGATCGTGCAGGATCGCTTGAGCCAGTCAGATACGCTGGAGCATACCTTTCGAATAGGTATTGAGTCGCTTCGATCGGGCATACGTGAGTCCTACTTTTCCGAGAACAAAGTCTTTTCTCTCTCTAAGATGTGTCGTCGAGAGGTGGTAGAATGCTCCATTGAAATCGAGGAATTCATCACCTGTGAGGTACTTATAGAGATAGGTATTCTCTGGCATGAAACCGATCTTCCGACGTATATCCTCATCGTCGATACTTCACCCAAGCAGGATGATCTCTCCGAGAGTCGGTCGCATAATCCCGAGGATACACTTCATCGTCGTAGTCTTCCCTGCACCATTGGGTCCGAGAAATCCGAATACCTCGCCCTTCGCAAGAGAGAACGAAATATCGTGAAGGAGTGTCGACTTTCCGACTTTTTTCGTGAGATGTTCGATCGTTATGAGAGATGTATTGGTGTTTTTTTTCATAATAATATAAGAAAAGACTAATCACATTTCCGACGAATCTGAAGACGTATCTCCGCTATCTCATATCCTTCCGGGAGATCACGTATGGAGATATTCTCTGCCGGGAAATCACAGAAAATACCCGTCTTCTCATCGACGAGATGTGCGTGAGTCGCAGGATTGCATTCATAGTAGGTCTTTCCATTGATCCCCGGGAACCTCCTGATGATTCCTTCTTCGGCCATAGCTTCGATATTTCGATAGACTGTTGCTCTTCCGATCTTCGGATTTTTCACTCGCACTTCATCATAGATATCCTCAGCAGAGAGATGTCTGCATTCACAGGTGGTACAGATGATATCACGATATTGGTGCTTCCGCATGAAAGGTATTATGAGAATAAATCTCAAAAAATCAAGAAAATCTCGAAAAATATGACCAAAAAAAGGGCTGCTCGCAGCCCTTTGATTCATCACTGGAAGCGGCGCTATTTGCGCTTTTCCCACTTTCTTCCCCTCGCGTCTTTGGGCTTCTCTTGTTTCTTCTTGTCATTCGCGGGTTGTCGCTGCTGTGCCATGTGGGTCTCTCCAGGATTCCAAAGTCTCCCCTCGTACACCCGTGCAAGAGTCTAGATCAGTGGATTCGTGTAATATATTATCTATTCATGATTTGTCAAATACATATTTTGCTTTTTCGCCTATTTTTCGTATAGTAGGCATCATGTCACTCTCTACACTCAAATGGAATCACCATACTCGTATCGGGCTCGACCTCGATGAGACTCTCGCCGCTACGATGTCTGGTATGCTCGCATATTCTCACAGTATCGGGAAGCTCCACCATATCAAGCATCTTGATCAGATCCATACCCATGATGCGTCTGGACTTGGATCTGACATCACTGCAGAAGAGGCGATCGCTCTTTGGGAAGGGTATGGAAAGAGTACCCCTCATGCCTATGATGTCCTCCCGATAGAGTATGCTCTCGAAGGAGTACGCAAAATGCACGAAATCGGCAAAGATATAGTTATCGTGACCGCTCGGAGTGATAAAGAATCTTGGAAAGTCGAGAGGACGCACTCTTGGGTTCGATGACATCTGGGGTTTCTCTCACATGAGCATATCTACTTCGTGAATCACTTTTCCGAGGATGCTCGCCCGAAGTCTGAGATATGTAAAAAGATGAATATATCCCTCATGATCGATGATGCGATGGAGAACGCCTATGAACTCGTAAGAAACGATATCACCTGTATCCTCCTCGAAAAACCTTGGAATCGCAATGTAGATTTCAACCACCCTCTCCTCTATCGAGCAAAAAACTGGAAAGAAATAATCGGTAGCCTCAATCATGAGCGATAAAAAAAAACGCATCCTCGTATGACTCTCGGGCGGAGTAGACTCTGCCGTATCAGCGTACCTCCTCCAAGAAGAAGGATATGAATTAGCGTGTGGATTCATGATCAACTATCTCGATGAAGAGAATCCGGAGAGCTGTCCGACTCTTGCTGATCTCGAAGAAGCAAAAAAAGTATCAGAATATCTGGGTCTCCCATTATATACATTTGATTACCGAGAAGAGTATGAGAAGCGAATCGTCGACTATATCTATAGCGAATATGAGAAGGGAAATACGCCAAATCCTGATGTATTCTGTAATAATCTGGTGAAGTTCGATCTCTTCCTGGAAGAAGCACTCTCACTTGGATATGATGGGATCGCTACTGGACATTATGTCCGAAGTGAAATACAGCAAAACAATCTTGCTTCGTGAACTGTTCGTGCTTCACTCTTAAAATGAGTCGATCCCCTGAAAGATCAATCCTACTTTCTCTCACGACTTTCCTCGTTTCAGCTGTCGAAAGCACTCTTTCCGATAGGACACCTTCTCAAATCAGAAGTACGAGAAATCGCAAAAAAAGCATGACTTCCCAATGCCGGAAGAAAAGATAGTCAGTGACTCTGTTTCATCGGGAAAGTCAGTATGAAAGAATTCCTCGAGCGTCGATTCCCGAAAAAATCAGGGGATATAGTCGATACCAGTGGGAGAGTCATCGGGAAGCACGAATGAGCTTTCTCCTATACCATCGGGCAACGAAAAGGTATAGAAGTAGGAGGAGGTCCGGCACTATTCGTCCTTTTAAAAAATACCCTATCCAATACAATCATAGTCTGAACAGAAAACGAGTTCTCTCTCTACTCGAAAAGTTGTACACTCAGTGATTGGATAGGAAAAATTCCCGAGGAAGAAAGTCTCTACCATGCGAAAATCCGATACCGACAAGAAGATCAAGAAGTGACCATCAAAAAAGAGGGAGAAGAGTATAATATCGGCTTTAAAGTATCTCAGCGAGCTATAGCTCCATGACAGATTTGTGTCGTCTACAGTGGGGAAGAAGTTCTCTGAAGTGGTATCATCTCGTAAGGGGGACTCTCACCATATCTTCATTTCGAATATGTTCGTCTCACTTATACTTTCGTATGTCTCGTTTCTGTCAGTATTTTCAGTGTGAGCCCTCGATTCTCGGCTTCTTCCGATCGCTCAGAATGAAGTGAGTATTACGTTCGACGATGGTCCTCACAGAGAATATACACAGAAAATACTCGATATTCTTCGATATAAGCAGGTACCAGCGACATTTTTCGTCATTGGTAATCGTATACTCCACCATGAAGACCTCTTGCGAAGAGAGCTCTCAGAGTGACATATGATCGGAAATCACAGCTACTCACATCCTCTTTTTAAGAAGCTCTCTCTTCTGCATATAGCTCGAGAATTCATAGGAACGGACGCACGTATCTTCCTGGCTACAGGGATCATCCCCGAATATTTCCGATTCCCTTATGGAGTCGAAGATAGCCGTATAGGCTACTTTCATGATGGACCGATCATCGGGTGGAGCGTCGATGCCTATGACTGGAAAGCCCGGAATCCGAAGACTCTCGCGAGAAATATCGTCCGCCAGACCAAATCTGGAAGTATCATCCTCCTCCATGATATCAAGGCTGATACGGTATTAGCACTTCCCGATATCATCGATGGGATCCGAGCGAAATGATATACGATCGTCCCTCTCAAAAAACTTCTCCAGATACCACCACTCTCAGATACTCGAAATATCATCTTTCGAAATCAGAAAAATTGGGTACGTATTGGAGGGAAGATCGAATCCCGACATATCGGGTCGACCCAATCCATCATCACTCCATCAGAACCAAAAATATTTACAGAAGTAGGATCGTGGTAACTTAGCGTGTTATTTTCATGAGACTCATGCAGCTCGAAGGTGAAATCTTCATAAAGCTTGAACAGTGGCTGTTCCAGCAGGATAAAATCTCATAGCATCGTGTAAATCTGTTTTTAATCGCATGAATGCATTCGATAATATAAGTCCATTTTCTCCATCAAAAGTACTTCCTTGTGATTCTAAGAAAAAACGGAGTGTTGAATATATAGCATCAAGTGATGCATCGATGACGAGTATTACCTCTCGTTCATCCATACCTTGATCCATCACAGTATCAGCAAGATCAGTAAATATTAGGGTTCTATAAATATGTGCTCAGAGATCAAGTCTTTTTCAACCTACTTCTAATACGGGGAATCTCTTACTTATTGAAGCTTCATCGAGTTCTCTCAGAGGAAGACTGTCAAAAAATGACTTTAATCTATTCGTTCAGGGTATTGTGTTTCTTTCATAAAAAAAATTAAGATACTCATATAGTAGCATAAAAGTAAATATAAGACACGTTTATACTTATATTTTATATCCTAAAATAATCTCATCAAATTTGTCGTCTCAGGGACGATCACTCAACGTTTCATAAGTTCTATGAGACACCTCATCGTCGCTTCTACATCGACGATAGCATTATGGGCTCAGTCGAAATACTCTCAGAAGAGGTGACGGTGGAGCTCAGAAAGCTTGGGTGGCTTATAGGAGAATCCTCGCCCCTGAAGCTTACAATAATCCGTAGAAGTGCGCATCGTACAGAGGGTTTTGTTCGGGGAGTAATCTCCCTTTCGTCATAAACGCTCGAGCTCATAGGAGAGGATCTCTTCATCATACTCGATGTTGTGTCATGAGACAATATCCGCTCGATTCAAAATCTGGAGTATATCTTCTATGTAGTGTGCCATCGGTGGACATTCGAGCACATCTTTATCGTAGATACCATTGACCTGTGAGGCGCCAAAAGGGATCGAGATAGCTGGCCTGATGAGCATATCGTGTCGAGCAATTTCTCTATATTCTCCGGCATCATATTCACTCTCTATAGCGGCAAATTGGATGATGTATGGCTGTCGTGCAAGATCTCCTCATTTCGTAGAAAATCCCGTTGTTTCTGTATCCCAAACACAAATTCGCATAGTAATTTAAATTAAGAAACAGCGCACTATATTAAGTGCACTCAAACGAAAATATGAAAATTCCGCTGTGAATACTCTATACAGTGCACTGTAAATTTTTTGGCTAATGAAACTTCTTATAATCAAAGCTCTTCATATCGGTATCGATACGTCTGATAATATCGAGGATGACTCCGACGACGATGATAATCCCTGCTCCGGATATGAGGAAGTCTATATTCGAGGTGCCAGCATTAAAGAGACCGAAATCATTATTGAGTTTCGTCATGAGGTAGGGGAAGACTGCTATGAGGGCCAGGAATCCGCCACCAAAAAGGTTGAGTCTATCAGAGACTTTCTGGAGATAGTGAGATGTCTCTTTTCCTGGACGCACGCCAGGGATATATCCTCCACGTTTCTGGATACTTTCTGCTACTTCTGTTGTATTGAAGGTGATAGAGACATAGAAATATGAAAATCCAAGAACGAGAAGACCATAAATAAGGATATAGATCCATCCTGGATTCTGAAGAGAGAGATTCGTCGCAAACCATTCACCGATCTGAGCACTGATGCCCGTACCTCGACGCTGGAGGATCTGTCCTATCAGCGCTGGAAAAGTGATAAGAGAAACAGCGAAAATGATCGGCACCATACCCGCTTGATTGACTCGGATAGGAAAGTAGGATCTCTCATCTCGACCAGTACGAGTATAGATAAGGGGGACTCTCCGATATCCTTCTGTAAACTTCACGATGACGTATATGACAGCAACTGTAAGGAAGAATAACACAAGAAGAAGGCCATAACTCTGTGTCGAGATATATCCGAGTATATGCTGTGGTACTCAGGCGAGCACTCAGGCGAATATGACGATCGAAGTACCATTTCCTATACCGCTTTCTGTGATGAGATCACCGAGCCAGAGGAGGATCATGGTACCTGCTGTGATAAAGAGCATGGCAGGAAGTATCACTCAGGTGAAGTCCTTCGTATCGATGATCGGCGCACCTCCGACTCCGGTACCGATGACACTATTGAGAAGGTTGATCATACCATAGCTCTGTGCGAGAGCTAAAGGGACAGTAAGATACCGTGTATAATTATTTATCTTTTTCTGTCCTTGTTCTCCTTCCTTCTTGAGAGCCTCGAGAGATGGGACGATAACCGTCAGAAGCTGGATGATGATCGTAGCATTGATATAAGGAGCCAGTCCCATGAGTACGATCGAGAACTGCTCGAGTCCACCACCCATGATCGATCCAAAAAATGCGAGCTGAGTATTTGCTTGGAGTTGTGTCGTAAAGGCATCTAGAAGAGCAATATTGACTCCTGGAACTGGGATAGTCGCAAGGAGCTTGTATAAGACGACCATACCGACAGTGAAGAGGATTTTTTTGCGGATATGTTCGGTCGCCCAGACTTTTTTGAGATTGGTAATCATAAGAGAAAGAAAAAAACTAAATCTTGGCGTATTCTAGGGAAAAATAGAGAAAAAGCAAAGGAAAGTAGACGTGAATTTGACAAGAGAGAGAAATATATGGTATATTGAAGGTGTTTATATATAACTATAATACTTATGTCACAAGGCAACGCACCAAATGAGTCTTATAATACTCTGCAGCCAGCTATAAAAATAAGATTACAGAAACTCGCTTCTGAAGTTCAAGAAAATATACAATGAACTAATAGCAAGCCACGTATAGATCGTCAGGCAAGAGAAGAGAGATGAACGTTGAGCATAGATGATATAAAAACACAAGAAGGGGAGATTTGATTTATGCTCACGAGTTGGTGACACAGCACATCAATCGTGTTTTGAGATAAGCAATGAAAACCATATGTGAAAATAGATGGATCTGACTGTTCGTCATTTATCGATGTCATCACTGCTTCAATCGAAAATAAAGATGCAACGATAAAGACTCTCATCTGATATGCAAACGTTATAAATAAAAAGAAAGGGCAATGAGATGAGTTCGTAGTCCCAGTAAAATACTCTCAATTCCTTCAAGATTATTCCAAGCTGAAAAACCTATAAATATAAATAGTTACTAACCAAAAAGATTAGTATATCCACAAAAATCTATTTTAATATACCGTACATACAATTATAGAACATAGATAGATTATAGTGTGGTGATTAAGTCTGATCAGCAGAAATACTTATAAAAAAAACTTCGCCATAAGATACTAAAAGAACACTTATAGAAAATAGATAATTAAAAAAATCCCCCATTTGCATGAGGGAATTTTTGAAAATTACATATTCGCCTGTCCACCTGCCTTCTCGATCATCTCCTTCGCAGAAGCAGAGTATGCATCAGCCATGACCGTGACAGCTTTCGTAAGCGTACCTGATCCGAGAACTTTGAGAAGCTTCCCCTTCTCTCGGATCATACGACGCTCGTAGAGGACTGCGTAGTCGACGGTAGTGATACCTTCATTCGCAAGCTTCTCGATCTGAGTGAGATTGACCGTCACATACTCCTTTGGAGCAAATGCCGTAAATCCACGACGTTTTGGTGTACGCATGAAGAGACGAGTCTGACCTCCCTCGAATGTAGGGTATCGCTTACCTTTACCTGTACGAGAGTTTTGACCATTCATACCACGACCGGAAGTACCTCCAAGACCCGAGCTCACTCCTCGCGCCACACGACGTGGACGAGTCTGAGAACCAGGAGTTGGTGATATATTTGAGAGATTTGACATAAAAAGTAGATTTTAGATTTTAGATTTTAGATTTTAGATCCGGGACAGTTCTATTTCTAGAATCTGTAATCTCGAATCTGTAATCTCGTTATTCAGCATTCTTTTTCGCAGGTGGCTTTTTCGCAGGAGCTTTCTTTTCTGATACTTCTTTTTTCTCGACAGCTTTTTCTTCTTTCTTTGTTTCTACTTTCACCTCTGATACTTTCTTTGTTGTGAAAGAATTATTGAGAGAAAGGGGCTTGAGCAGAGAGAGAGCCTTAAGGGTGACACGAGCATTCGTGATATCGTTCGGAGCACCATGTTGCTTGGCGATGATATCTCGGATACCAGAGACTGCGAATATCTTACGCACAGCACCTCAAGCGATGATACCAGTACCTGGATGAGCTGGGTGGATATAGAGACCAGAAGCCTTATATTCAGCCGCGACATCATGTGGTATTGTCCCATTGACGATAGGGAAAGTGATAAGATGTTTTTTTGCATCACGTATAGCTTTCTCTATCGCTACTTGTACTTCACCAGCTTTTCCGGTACCAAGACCGATACGACCCTTTCCATCACCGATGACGATCGATGCACGAAAACGGATCTGACGTCCTCAGGCAGTCACACGAGTGACACGATCAATAGAGAGCATTTCTTCTTTGAATTCTTTCTCCTCTTCTCGCATACCACCGTCACGACGATTTCCACGAGGACGATCTCCCCTCTGTCCAGGACGAGCATCTCGAGAAGACTTATCACCTGAAGATGAAGGCGCTGAGGACTCTGGTAGAGCTGCTTCAGGAGCAGATACAGGAGTGACAGATTCTGTGACTTCTTCGATATTTGGATTCTGATTATCTGACATACGAGAAAATGAGAGTTAGAGAAAGAAAAAACTAAAATTGAAGCCCAGCAGCACGAGCACTTTCTGCAAGGGCTTTGACACGACCGTGGTAGAGGTAACCTCCGCGATCAAATACACATGTCTTGATCCCTTTTTCGAGCATAGCCTTGGCGATAGAAGATCCGACTTCTTGTGCTCGCTGTGTCTTGGTACCCTTTTTAGCAGACATATCTGTGACACTACAGAGAGTAGAACCTGTAGTATCGTCGATAGCTTGTACACTTATATGGGTATTGCTTCGAAATACTGAGAGACGAGGTTTGTCAGCAGTACCTTCGATACGAGCTCGAACACGAGTAGCTCGACGGATGCGATTTTGGACTTTAGTAAGCATATGAATGGTAACGTATAATTATAATGGAGAATAGAATGTTATTTCCCAGCTGTTTTACCAGCTTTTCGTCTGACATACTCACCGACATATCTGATACCCTTCCCTTTGTATGGTTCAGGTTTCTTGAGAGAGCGGATATACGCCGCGAAGTAACCGAGAAGCTGCTTATCATGAGACTTTAGGTGAATCTTATTTTTTTCATCTTTATCTGCCTCGATAGTGATCCCTTCTGGAGCATCGACATTGACCTTATGAGAGAATCCGAGTGCTAGTTCAATCTTTCGAGGTCACTTCACATCAAATTTATACCCAACTCCTATAACTTCAAGAGCCTTGGTATATCCTTCTGAAACACCGACTGCCATATTTTGGAGCATCGCACGAGTCAGTCCCCAAAAAGCCTTTTGTTGCTTGTTTTCAGGATTTTGAATCGATATGATAAGTGTATCACCTTCTTGTTTCACTACGACACCTTCGAGGATATTAAAAGAGAGAGTCCCCTTTGATCCGGTCATTTGTACATGTGAAGCAGTAATCTCAACTGAGACTCCTGTAGGGATTTTTACTGGTTGTTTTCCGATTCGAGACATAATAGATAGATTTTAGAATTTAGATTTTAGAGATTAGGAGTGGGGGAAAGGCGTAGCATCACCATCCTCTGTCCCCTATCCTCTAGCAACCATTTTTAGTACACCTCACAGAGAAGCTCTCCACCAACTCCAAGAGTATGCGCTTCATATCCTGTGACGATCCCTTTGGGAGTTGAGACGATAAATATACCGACACCATTACGAGATTTCTTGATATCGCTTGACTTGACGTAGATACGCTGTCCAGGTTTAGAAATACGACGAAATGATGGGACATATTTTGTCTTTCGAACATCTTGAAGCGTAATAGTAAAAGTGCGATTTTCTTCAGAAGTCTCAAAATCCACGATATACTCATTCTTCTTGAGAATACGGAGAATCTCCGCTTTGAGTTTTGAATATGGAGCCTCTACCGTAGAAAGACGAGAGAGATAACCATTTCGTATGCGAGTGAGAAGATCTGCGATTGGGTCGGTGATCATAAGAGAGAGAATTTAGATTTTAGAATGTAAGTTTTAGAATTTCAAGCGGAGAGACATAGAGAGCTCTGCATCTGGAATCTAAAACCTGTATTACCAGCTAGACTTGCGGACACCCATGAGTTCACCAGCATTTGCCTTTTCTCTGACACAGATTCGACAGAGGTCGAACTTACCGATATAACCATAGGCTCGTCCACAATTTGAGCAACGGTGGTAGAGTCGAGTAGAGAATTTTACTTCCTTTCCTGTAGCGTGTGCCTGAGCAGCTTTTGTCTGTGCGAGGCGGGTTTTATGTACGATTGCTTTGCGAGCCATAAATGGTAGAAATTAGATTTTAGATTTTAGATTTTAGATTCAGTACAGTCCCTTCTAGGATCTGTAATCTTGAATCTCATATCTATTTAGTGAATGGGAAGGCAAGCTTCTCGAGGAGAGCACGAGAGTGGGCAGTGCTCTGAGTTTTGAACTTTATCGTTACCTGAAGACCATGTGACTTGACGACATCAAGCTGTGGGACTTCTGGGAAGATCGTATGCTCCTTGATACCAAAGTTGAAGTTTCCTGCCTGATCGAATCCACGACCAGATACTCCACGGAAATCTCGAACACGAGGAAGGACGATGGCGATCAATTTCTCCAGGAAGGCATACATGCGATCTCAACGAAGAGTGACCATCATTCCTACCGGCATACCTTTTCGAAGTTTGAAGTTCGAGATAGCGATACGAGCATGATTGATACGAGGGAGTTGCCCCGTGATGAGTGCAAGGTCATTTTTAAGGCTTGAGAAATCTTTATTTCCTGAAGCGACGTAACTCCCTATGCCCATATTGAGGACGATTTTCTCGATGTGAGGTACTTGCATTGGATTTTCAATTCCGAGTTCTTTGGCAAGTTCGGGAAGTATTTTTTTGATGTACTGTTCTTTGAATGTCATAGGAAATGGTATTAAGCGGATTATAAGAGTAATATAATCCTAAAGTGAATCTTTAGAGAGTGGTACCTGAATCTTTCGCGATACGTCAGACTTTCTTTCCATTCTCCATCTTATAAGCGACGCGAGTCGGCTTACCAGACTTTGGATCAAGGAGCATTACATTAGAGACATCTATAGGCTTCTCGAATGATACTTTCTGCCCTGGAGTAGATCCTTGGCGTTTCATGTGACGAGTGACCATACCGACACCTTCTACGATGATTTTGCTTTCAGCAGGAAGAGCACGAAGGACTTTTGATTTTTTTCCTTTGTCCTTTCCGGCAATGACGATGACCTGATCATCTTTATGGATTTTCATAAGAGAGAGTTTAATAATGGAGATTTGATTTTTTGGGAGAGCAATTACACGACTTCTGGAGCAAGGGAGATGATCTTCTGATATCCACGAGCCTTAAGCTCTCGAAATACAGGACCAAAGATGCGAGTTCCTTTTGGTTCGAGCTTATCATCGATGATTACACAAGCATTATCATCAGATCGTACATACGAACCATCTTCTCGCCGTACTTCTTTTGCGGTACGTACGATCACAGCCTTGCATACTGCTTTCTTCTTGATATTTCCATTAGGAAGAGCACGTTTGACTGAAACGACGATGATATCACCGACGCTTGCATAGCGACGTTTTGAACCTTTGAGGACTTTTATACAAAGAACTTCTTTAGCACCAGTATTGTCGACGACGACGAGTCTGCTTTCTGCCTGAATCATAGGTTTGAATTATAAATTTGTAAAGTGTAAAGCTTAGAGAAATGGATGAGACCATTTTGTTCGCTTGTAACTAATTGCTTGACTGAGCGACAATAGAATCTTCTATAAGAAGCCAACGCTTGAGACGAGAAAGTGGACGAGTCTCAGAAACGGTAACGGTATCACCGAGTTTTGCGAGTCCATTCTCATCATGAGCGTAGAACTTTACAGAAGATTTGTATCGTTTCTTATACTTTGGATGAGTTTTGTAGGTGTCTACCGTGACGACGATAGTCTTTTGCATCTTAGTACTTGTGACAATACCAGTTTTCGTACGCATAAGAAGGAGAGATAATAAATTAGAGAGAAACAGAAGTGAGAGCGGTAGAAAGCTGAGCAATATTTTTACGAGAAGACTTTAGAAGGTGAGGTTGTTTGAGTTCACCGAGGGAGTGCTTCATCGAAAGGGCAAAATGTGCTTTTCTGGCAGTATGAATTTCTGACTTGAGCTCAGCAGCTGTGAGAGTAGAGAAATCTTTTTTTTCAGATGTTATTTTTTTAGCTTTAGCCATAATAGTAGATAGTAGATATTAGATTTTAGATTACTGATTTTAGATTCGGGATTAAATCTTCTAGAATCTGTAACTCTATGACTAGAATTCATTTTTTGACATAAGAATTTTCGTCTTCACTGGGAGCTTGTAAGAAGCAATGGTAAAAGCTTCCCGAGCAATCTCTGGTGATATGTCTCCCATTTCGAAGAGAATACGTCCAGGTTTTACAGGGGCTCTATACATCTCTACACCTCCCTTTCCACCTCCCATTGGGACTTCGAGAGCCTTCTTGGTATATGGTTTGTCTGGGAATATACGGATCCAGAGTTGTCCTCCCTTCTTGAGGAAGCGGACGATCGCTTTACGGGCGCTCTCGATCTGACGAGATGTGATATAACCAGATTCAACAGTTTTGAGAGCATAATCACCAAATGACATTTCTGATCCGCGAATCGCGAGACCCTTAATGACACCACGGTGTGCCTTTCGATATTTTGTTCTGCTCGGTTGTAGCATGAGAAGAATCGTTAGAATTATAGATAAAATTTTGGAATTGCAAGTTTATTTTTTGAAGACATCACCTTTATAGATCCAGACCTTAAGTCCGATGGTACCAGATGGAGTTTCTGCTCTTTCGTATGCGAAGTCGACATCAGCACGGATCGTCTGAGTCGGGATACTTCCATCCTTATAGGTCTCGCATCGGGCAATTTCAGCACCATTGAGACGACCTCAGAGTTTGACCTTGATACCGAGTCCACCTTTCTCCATAGTTTTTGCGATCGTATTTTTGATCACTCGACGGTATGGCATCTTCTTTTCAATCTGTCGAGCGATAGAATCAGCAACGAGACTTGCAGAGAGCTCTGGTTTTTTCACTTCTTTTACTTCGAGAGTGAAGTTGTATCCAGGAAACCGCTTGGTAAGCAATAATTTAAGAACATTGATGTTCTCATCATTGGTACCGAGGATGACGGCTGGACGAGAAGTGTATATAGCGATCGAAAGATCACTATTTCCACCGTGACTCATGAATACATTCGCTAGAGGAAGATTTTTGAAGTGCTTCATGATGAGCGCTCTGATAGCGACATCTTTAGCGGTATGGCTGGCATATGTCTTGCGATCATAGTAGCCTGTAGAGCGCCATGTCTTGATATATCCGATACGGAAAGCTATGGGTGAGACTTTGTGTCACATAGAGATAAAAAAGAGTGATTATTTTACAGAAAGAGAGAGATCGACATGGGAAGTACGCTTGAGGATTCTGTGCGCGCGTCCACGAGATACGGGATTGATGCGGCGATAGACGAGTCACTGTGTGACGCTCACGGAAGAGATAGTGAGTTCTGCGAGTGACTGATTATCATTATTTGTTGCATTTGCCACCGCACTTGCAAGGACCTTATAGATTATATCAGCGCCTTTCTTCGGCATAAACTGCAGAGTTTCCAGTGCATCTTTTGCGTCCATATTTCGGATGATATATGCTATTACATTCAGTTTTTTTGGACTGATGCGAACATTTCTGACTGAAGCTTTCATAAATAATAGATTTTAGATTGTAGATTGTAGATTGTAGATTCGGGATAGTTCCTTTTTAGGATCTATAATCTCGAATCAATTATCTACTACTTGTTACCAGAATGGGCACGGAAGACACGAGTGAAAGAGAACTCTCCGAGCTTATGTCCGACCATATCTTCTGTGACGAAGACAGGAACATGCTGCTTTCCATTGTGTACCCCGAACGTATGTCCGACGAACTCAGGAGCAATCATACATGCACGTGACCAAGTCTTGATGACACTTTTTCTCCCTGAGGTATTAAGTGCTTCTACTTTCTTTATCACACGAAGGTCGATGTAAGGTCATTTTTTAAGGGAGCGTGTCATAATTTTAGATTTTAGATTTTAGATTTTAGGTTAGAGATTGAGATGATTCTATTTCTAGGATCTGTGATCTCGAATCTGTAATCTATACTTTAGCCTTGAAGTTTACCAGCACGAGTCCGAAGAATCCAACGATCAGTATACTTTCGAGAGCGAGTCTTGACACCTCGAGCAAGTTTTCCCCATGGAGTTTTTGGACCTTTTCTCTGACCGACCGACTGGTGTCCTTCACCTCATCCATGCGGATGATCTACTGGATTCATCGATGAACCAAGGACTGTAGGACGTTTCCCGAGCCAACGACTGCGCCCAGCCTTTCCAATCGTTACTTGATTCCAGTCACTATTGGATACGACACCAACTGTAGCAAAACACTTTTTATGTACGAGGCGGATCTCTCCAGAAGCCATCTTCAGTTGAGTATACTCACCTTCTTGTGAGAGTACAAGTGCACTCGATCCAGCAGAGCGGATAGTAGAGGCTCCTTGCCCGGTGATCATCTCGACATTATATACCGTAAGACCCGTTGGGATATTCCCGATTTCCATACGATTTCCCGCGATAGGCTTCGCCGTAGCAGATATGATTGTATCATCTCCGACTTTCATCTCTGAGTGAGCGAGGACATATCGTCGTTCTCCATCTCGGTAGCAGACGAGAGCAATAAATCCAGTTCTGTATGGATCATATTCTATTGTCTCGACTCGAGCGAGTATGTCTTTTTTATCGAGGGCGAAGTCGACCATACGGTAGAGCTTCTTGTGTCCACCACCCTGATGACGTACGGAGATGCGTCATGCACTATTACGTCCAGCGCTATCCTTGATGAATTTTGTGAGAGGTTTATGAGGCTCATTGGTCGTGAGCTCTTCATAAGTGAGACCCGTCATAAATCGTCGGGAAGGAGTAGTAGGTTTATATTTTTTGATTCACATAGGGGAGAGTTTTAGATTTTAGATTTAAGATGTTAGAGTGAATATTGATTCTCGCCTCTAAATTCTTGATTCTATATAATTATTTTACGGTTTCGAAATTTACGATTTTCTGACCATTTCGAAGGGTGACCATTGCTTTCTTTTCTATTCCTTTCTTACGAGCCACACCAAGTTTTGTATTATGGAATTTTTCTCTCGTGTAGGTGATATTTACTTTTTCGACTTCGACACCATAGATCGTCTTAAAAGCATTTTTCACATCGATCTTTGTAGAGCTTGGATCGACATAACATGTATATACACCATTGATTTCACCATCGGTAGACTTATTGGTGACAGCGAATCGCTTGATGACAGTATAGAGAGAGTTCATAATTTAGATTTTAGATTTTAGATTTTAGATTCTAGATGAGGATGTTTCCATTTTGGAATACTTCATCTTGAATCTCGTGTCTGTTATTTAGAGAAATGCTGGTAAAGATGCTTGAGTGATGCCTCTGTAAATACAAGATCTTTATATTTCAGAAGTGAATGTGGATTGAGATATTCGACGTTTACGACTTTCACTTCTGGGATATTCCAAGCACCGAGGATATCATCTTTCTCTTCGCGAGTGATAGCGATAAGCGGCTTCTTTGCTTCCATAGCAGCAAGCAATACTGTCATACCCTTTGTCTTTGCAGCATCTTTCCCAAATGATGAAACGACCTTTACATTATTCTCTGTCGCTTTTGTCGAAAGAAGTGAGAGGAGAGCGAGACGACGCTCCTGAGCGTTCATAGTGAGCGTGAAGTTCCTCTCATTACGAGGACCAAATACCACACCTCCACCACGTCTCATAGGAGAACGACGATCACCCATACGAGCGCTTCCCGTTCCTTTTTGTTTGAACATCTTTTTCGTAGACCCTCGAACTTCACCACGATGCTTTGTATGTGCTATGGCGATACGACCGTTTGCTTGCTGAAGGACGAGAAAGCGATGAATAAGTCCAAGATTAGGAGTCACGCCAAAGTGCGATGCTTCAAGGTCGACTGTACCTGTATTTTTTCCGAGATTATCGAAGAGAGGAGCTTTCATAAGAGTAGATTTTAGATTGTAGGTTGTAGATTGTAGAAGAATCCGAAACCTAGAATGTGAGAGTAATGAGAGAGTTGCGAGCACCTGGAACTGGACCCTTCACCGCGATGACTCTGAGTTCTTTGTTTACGAGAACGAGTGGTACATCTTTGAGGGTAATCTTATCGAGACCCATATGTCCGTGCATCTTCTTACCAAGCTTCGTACGGCGAGGTTTACGTGTACCGATAGAACCAAGAGAACGAGTATACTTGTGTCCGTGTCCTCCAGGACCTCCTGAGAAGTTCCAACGCTTCATAGCACCTTGGAAACCCTTACCCTTCGATATAGAACTAATATCGAGAGTGACGATCCCTTCGAGCATATCGAGAGTGATCTCTGCACCTTTCTCCAGTGAGACGAAAGGTCCAGTAATAGACACTTCACGAAGAGTCGTACGTTTCCCGTCTGTCATAGCAATGACGAGAGCGGAGTATCCATCGATCTCTTCTGTCTTGATTTGAGCAACAGTAAGAGTAGGAACCTTGATAAGCGTAACTGGAGTGAATGTACCGTTATGAATGACGCGAGTCATTTCGAGTTTTTTTCCTATGATACCAGCCATGGTGCGTATGAGATAGATATTAAAATGAGAGGTTGCAAGTATGCGCTCCGGGAAGGAGGATTTACCAGCAACATCACTATGAGGAGTCTGTCGCCAGGGGGCGAGAGAACATACAAAAGTGAGCGGATTATATGAAAGAGTTTGGTAATGTCAAAAGAAATTAGATTTTAGATTACAGATTATAGATTCTAGATGATCAGAGAGAGAAGAAGCGAGGGGAAAAAATGTGAACAAGATAGATTTTAGATTCTTGATTACAGATTCTCGATAGGTGATATAGGGAAATGGGGGCGAAATTTGGAGAAACAGAGAAAGTCTATACTATGAGAGCGCTTCTTGTACTCTCATTTACTTCTTTCCTATTTCGAATTTCGAAAATCTGATGAAAAAGTCTGAGCTCTGGTATTCGGAAGAGAATACTGTTTCTCACTTCCGACGACGAAAAGTCGGGGTTCGGGGTGGCAATCGAACCAAAAGAGAGAACAGAGAATGAACGACACAAAATCGAGTTGCCACCCCGAGACTTTTGGATACTTTTGGTCACAAAAGTACAGCAATCTTCTTAAAAAGAAAAACGACCCGCATGAAGCGAGCCATTCCTAATAAAAATTTTATACATTTTTTCTCGAAACATCAGTAGCAACATATCCATTTTCTCTGAACCAGTCTACTGGCTCTCAAGCTAGTTTTGCCTGTACTCAGTCTGTAACTGTATTAATTCATTCTATTGGACCAATAGCCTTAAGGTGCTTCAGGGTTCCATCCGTGTTTGTATGAAGAGGTGCCCCTTCTCACTCTGTCAAAGATCCAAATCCTAAATTCTTTTTCATAAATTAGAAGATTAAAAAATACTAAACAAGTTTACCACGAATGTCTCTCTCTGTCAAGACAAAATACAAAGTTCATGTACAATAATTAATAAGATTCGTGCATACGCACGAATGACCATACCTTATGAAACCTATCAAAGCCAAAAAATCTCTCGGACAAAACTTCCTCATCGACGAGGAAGCCCTCAATGATATCGCTCACTCTATCGCTATCGCCTGAGAGCATATCATCGAAGTCGGACCGGGATATGGCGCTCTCACTGAGTATATACTCGGCCATCATCCTGCATCTCTCGATATGGTCGAACTCGATCCTGATATGATCGAGATTCTTGATGAGCGCTATATGGGCGAAGAGGTTGCCCCGAAGATCCTCTGAGAAGAGCAAGTCCTCGTGAAGACTACTCCGATAGCCATCCATCACCAGGATGTCCTATCGTTCACCCCACCATATGATGACTACTCGGTCATCGCGAATATCCCCTACTATATAACTTCACCGATCCTCTTCCACTTCCTCTATGGTATATCGAATCCTCCGAAAGAGATGACGATCATGATGCAGCAAGAAGTCGGAGAGAAGATCCTCGAATGACGTGCTCGGAAACCTCATCACTCATACCTTTCGCTCGCTATGGAGCTTGCTTGCACAAATATCGAGATCGTCCGCTATGTATGACGAGAGAGCTTCGATCCAGCACCGAAAGTCGACTCGATCGTTCTCAAATTCAGTGTAAAAAAATCGCGCAATCGAGATGTAGAAGAAAAACTTCTGACGCTCTGGCGTACGGCCTTCACCCACCCTCGTAAGACACTCTTATCCAACCTGAAGTGAAGTCATCATGATATCGAACTCGTGAAGAAATGGCTCACAGACTGTGGATATGATGAGAAAGTGCGGGCTGAGGCGGTGAAGAAGGAAGATTGGGAGAATATATTTGATACATCTACATAAAAATAATTTGACAAATATTATTTTTAGTAATAATAATTCTATTATTCTTTACTTTTAAATTTATGTCAGAGATACTCTCGAAAGATATAACCCGTGAGATGAATTTACTTTTCACTTCAAATTCTGTACTATATGACACTGCTGCAGATTTTAATCTTATCTTATGAGAAGTTTGAGTTCCAACTGCCCCTAAGTGAAAACAATATGGGTGAAAACTCATAGTTCCTTATCAGTATCAAGGGGAACATTGAGAACTTATAGTTATAGGATTTAACGCTTGAGATGGGACCGGCGATAGTAATACCTATCCAGAATGGAGTCTTAGTATCCCCGAAGAATATCAATTCGATACCAATCCTACTCGAGTACATCCACGTGCGAAAATGATCAGCGCCGAATGATGATGAATGCGTCCACTCCCTCTTGAAGCTATGATTCCTATAGGAACACTTGATACAGAGGGTAGTTTGTTATTACACAGAAATCGCTCTGAACTAGAAGAATTATGAGTAGTAAAAGGTGAAGTGACAAGAATCTGAACTCTCGATAGAGATAACTTTATGCCGAAAATGCTCCTTACTGTAAGTGGCGAATGAGAGAGTCGTGAGGGGCATGAACATGCTATTTTCGCACCAAAAAATACCACATGAAGGATCCAAATAGCAGCATTTATGGCTGCCGAGCATGCTCATTCACAAGTAGCAAATCTCCTGAATATGCATGGGTTAAAGCTCATGAAATAACCTCGTTTTAATTTTACTCATAAAAATCCATTTATTTATCCACTTGAAGGATTCTTTTATGGTATAATCTGGTAGATGATGACTGGGAGAATTATCTACAATAGAAATATGCATCAGAATTTCTCAGAAAAAACCGTTATCATTAAATATGGTGGATTATTTGATTTTACATAATGAGAATGAATTCGCAACCAATATTTGACTTATAATAATTTATGTATATATATAATTGTATGCGTATTCCTGATATTCATAGAGTACCTGTCGGAATAGATGATGTAGAAAAATCAATTTCTATTATGGGTATATTTCCTTTACAAGTAGGAAGTATTCTAGGTAATACTTCACCTTGAGATTTTTCTGCATTTGGTGTGTCATGAGTTTATAAGTTTGGGAACCACCTTACAGATGAATGACAAAAACTACTTGATCTCCAACAGGAAGCTTTCGCATGATCAAATACTGCAATAGTCAGAAGAAGCAAAGGAGAGATAGAAATATTTGAAGCTCATCGCCTCTGAATATCTGATGGCAAAGAAAGACTAAGGTATACAAGTGAAGAGTGGCTAGAATTCATCCCCCTAAGTCATCGTGAAATATATAAAAGAGCTCTCGGGGAGGTCTTTCGGGGAAAAATAGAGAAATTCGATATTTTCTATCCCCTCGTCATAAACGGTGAGACTATATGGGTACTTTCAGAATGACATATATCAGGGGGATTCATTGTAGGAACAATGAAAAATATGACTAGACATATACAAACTTATATGAAAAGTGTAGAATCATCTCATACAGATGGATTGACTGGACTCCTGAATCGTAGCGGTTTTATAGCAAAGCTCACATGATCAATAGCAAATGATAGAATATCCGATACTGGAAATCTCAGTATACTTTTCATCGATCTCGATGGATTTAAAGAAGTAAATGACACTTTCTGACATACCTACGGTGATAGTCTCCTTCAGCAAATCGGCCAAAGACTTAAAGGAGCACTTCGAAGCGAAGATATCGTCGCAAGAATGGGTGGTGATGAATTTGCGATAGCACTTCCCTGACTTTCTGAGCCGCTATATGTAGAACGTATAGCAAAAAAAATACGACAAGCGCTCCAAGGTCAGTACAGTATTGATGGGATAAATGGGGGACAAAATTTTGATTTCCAAGGCGGAAGCATCGGTATTGCTATATTCGAAAAAGGTATAGATAATATTGATGTTATGCTGTCTAAGGCAGATGAGGCTATGTATATAGCAAAGAAAGGGTCTACATGAATACGATTTTATGATGAAGAACTTCATAATAAGATGCAACGTCAGAAATATATTATAGAATCTTTAAAGCTCTCTCTCGAAGAAGGTATCGGGGAAGGAATGGCACTCTATCCAGTCTATCAGCCCATTCATGGACCTGAAAATTGCCTCTCTTTTGAAGCATTACTTCGATTTCGTACTCCAGATGGGGAGAATATACCTCCTGATGTATTTATCCCCCTTGCAGAAAAAGCTGGACTTATCATCTGACTTGGGAAGGAGATGATCCGTGCAGTATCGAAACAGCTGAGAAAATGGCAAGAATCAGGAAGATGAGATATTCCAAGTATTGCTATCAATGTCTCGGCACTCCAGCTCAATGGAGAAAAGCTCTACTATGACCTTTTGGAAATAATAGAGGAAACTGAGGTAAACCCACGTCTTCTCACTCTCGAAATTACAGAAAGTCAAACAATAGAAAATAAAGATAATGTCTTACCTCTCCTACAGAAAATCAAAAGTATCGGGATAAAAATCTCGATAGATGATTTTGGCACTGGATACTCAAGCCTTCATGCATTCGACAAACTCACAGAAATTCCATTGGATTCTATGAAGATAGATAAGTGATTTATCGAGAATCTATTAGAAGATCCCAGGAAAAGATTATCATATGCACTCCTTCTCAAATGGGGGAGAAATTATGGTATAAAAGTCGTAGTGGAATGAATCGAAACCGAAGAGCAACTTCAAATACTTAAAGATATCGGATTTCAATATTTCCAGGGATATCACCTTTGAAAACCAGCAGATACAAGACATACAGAAAATCTCCTCGATCAAAGAGGCTAATAAGTGAGACATGGTCTCTATTTCTTCATGAGTTTTACCACGAAAAACCCTTCTGTCTCGTCACTCGGGAGTATCCGTACTGCCTTTTTCACCTCTGTGCTATATTTCTGAGAACCAAATGAAGTAATTCCCTCTTTCCACCATGCACATCCGTCGAATCCGATATCTATAGGCTCGATGGTAATGCCAGGATTTTCTTCGAGGACTCGAGTGACGACTCATTCATTCTCTTCGGGAGCGAGAGTACAAGTCGAGTAGACGAGAGTCCCTCATACTTCGAGACGCAGTAGTGCACGAGCGAGAAGGTCGTATTGCACATTTGCTTTTTTCTTGATATTTTCGAGTGACCAGAATCCATACGTCTTATCATTCGTGAGAGTGATCCGTCCTTCTGCACTGCATGGAGCATCGAGAAGGATCTTATCGAATTTCTTCATCCCTAGAGGATCAAGATAGACTTTTGCATCGACTTTCTTGCCTTCGACGATCGTCGTACCCTGAAGAGTAGCATTGTGCATGAGCTTATCATAGCGGATAGGGTTTTGCTCGAGTGCTGTGATCTTGCCTTCATTGCCCATCATCATCGCCATCTGAGTGGTCTTCGATCCAGGAGCTGCACAGACATCGAGGATTTGATCTCCTCATTTCGGATCCAGTACAAGGACAGGAAGCATACTCGATATCGACTGGAGATATATCTTCCCACTATAGAAAGCATCAGTTCCCTTCATCGCGTAGTCATCTTTTTTATCGAAAAAATAAGCTCCAGGGATTCCACTAAATGGTATTACGGAGATTCATTTGCCTTCGATCTCAGTGAGGACGTCTTGTACATCAGTTTTGAGGAAATTGATACGAAAAGATCACTTTCTCTCATGAGAAAATACTTCCATGACGCTATCATAGTCAGTCATGAGAAGCGTTTCGAGTCGGGATGTGAGGAGTTTTGGAAACACGATAAATAGAGTTATTTGATAATACAGGTATCGCCATAAGCATCAGTGAAGGCTTTTTCGTCATGATGATATTTTTCTTTCCACTCTTCGGGATCTCCGTAGTCGGCGAAGTCCTTGTACCATCCGTGAGAGAATCGAGGTTTATGCGCTGCCTTGATCGGACACCAGTATCGCTCGGTGCGACCTGCGATCTCGACTGCATAAGCAAAAAGTCCATTCACATAGCTACAATAGAGACACTGGATCTTTTGGATGATATTGAGGTAGTCGAGGAATTTCCGATCGTAGATGATATAGTCTGAGCGTTTGACTTTCGGGATTCGGTAGAGGGAGAATCCGATAAAGTGATAGAGAGATATACAGATATCGAGGAATATCACCGGAACGATCATTCCCAGGATGAATGGTATAGCGATAATCTGCCTGATATTAGTGGGTGTCAGTGGGAACTTCCACTTCGGAAGCTTCATACTCTTATTTCGTCTTCGCATCTCTTCGACGAAGATGACTCTTTTTTCTTCCAGGGAAAATCCATATTTCTTCGATACATGATCATACTCGTCTCGAAGCTCATTATTGAGTGATTCGATCCTAGTAATGATGTCTTTGATAGTAGATTTCATAAAGTGGGATTATACTCCAGAACCCACGACGACTTTCGCATGACGGAGTACTCGAGATCCGATCACATATCATTTCTCGAATTCTTGGATGATCTTCCCTTCTTCACCAAGCATCTGTGTCATCACATCATGTCGAGTCGGATCCACTTCTTGCCCGAGCGAGACAAATGGTGTGACTCCTTGGGATTCGAGGTATCTCTGCATACTCGTGAGCATCGAGCGGACTCAGTCGACGAAGGTATCTCAGACGACTCATTCTTTGAGCTTGACAGCACGTTCGAGATTATCGACTTGAGTGAGGAGAGGCGTGAGGATCTTCCCTGAGAGAAATGAGATCATCTCCGCTTTGTCACGATCGCTTCTCATAAGGAGATTCTGGTAATCTGCCTGAGAGCGAGCGAGGGACTCACGAAGTCGGATGAGCTCGTCGTCAGTATTCGGAGTATCATCCTCTGTGACGATCGCTTCGAGTACTTCTTCGATATTTTCTATCGGATCAGTATTTTGTGGGTCTTGTGTAGTCATAGTATCAGAGTAAATAGTAATAGTTTAAAAATCCGCCGAAGCGGACTGCGTTATGCTTTTGGTGATTTCGGGGCTGCTGGTTTCTTTTTTGCTACAGGCTTCTTCGGAGCGGGTAGAGTATCGAACTTCGACTTTGCAGCAGTATGAGCTGTCTCGATTTTCGATTTTGCTCACTCGATCCAGCCGACGATCCTATCGACTGCGACATCAGAGAAGCTCGATCCTGCATCTTTGGCCTCGTCGATGATTGCATCCTTTTTCTCGATGAGATCTTCTACTTTCTCTTCGAGAACTTCTTTCTTTTCTGCACCCTTCTCCTTGAGTGAAGTGAGAAAAGTCTCTGCTTCATCGGCAAGTCCACTCATCTTCGTAGAGACTTTCGATTTCAGTGTATCGAAGTCTTTCACATCTTCGAGATTCGTCTCGACGTACTCCTTCGCATCACCATAGGCAGACTTATGGATATCGACGACTTCATCGATAAATCCATCGAGCTTTGATTTGCTTGGGTCTGATGAGAGCTTCGACTTCCCGTGATCTTTACGATATTTCATTGCGACCGTGAGTCCTACTGCATATCCGGCGACAAGAGTGAGAAGTTTTTTCATATTTTCTTAGGATAAAGAAATAATGAACAGATTATATAGAAAAATCTGATTTTTTCCAGTCGATTATAAAAAATCCAACAATGGAATCTCTTTTGAGAGATTGTCACATCCTGTTTCAGTGATCAGCAGATCATCTTCGAGACGCATCCCGATTCCTTCTTCTCTGATGTATATACCTGGCTCACATGTGATGACCATACTAGACTGGAATACATCATCTCTCTCGCCCGTATCATGCACATCGAGACCGAGGAAGTGAGAAGTCGAGTGTGGATAGTACTTTCGTGAGAGGATTTGTATTTCTTCAGGAGTTGAAGAAGTCGGTATCAGCTTGAGTTTCATGAGCTCTTCATCCATCCGATCTCGTACTTGCCGCTCATATTCGAGACGTTTCACTCAAGGTCGTACAAGTGACTCTGCATACTCTTTCACTTCTTTGATACTCGTATATATATCCACTTGTCTCGAGCTCGGAGATGCGGTGAAGAATACTCGAGTCACATCTGCAGCATATCACTGGTATTCTGCACCAAAGTCGATCAATATATGATCTCCCCCTTCGACTCTTCGAGTATGTCGATCGTAGTGGAGGGTGCAGCTATTCGGTCCGGATCAGACGATCGTCGGATATGCCTCAGTACTCTGATGGGATCGATAGAGTCCTGCGATGGTCGCCTCTATCTCATATTCATACATTCAGGGGTGTATATTTTTCTCAAGGAGAGTATATGCTTGATGGGTAATATCGATCGCCTTTCTCATATAATCTATCTCCTCACTCGTCTTATGCATACGGAGATCTTTCAGATAGGGATTGAGAGTTTGGAGCTTTTCTTTTCACTCAGAAAGTCGGAATTTTCGTAGGAAATCTTTCTCTTCTCGAGAGGCAAGATCAGATCGGATAAATACAGAATCCAGAGTATTGGTGCATCCTCGAATATCTCTCGAACTATACTTCATCTCTCGGACTTCTCCTATACCTGAAAGGACTGAGAGCTCAGCATGAGAGAGGCGCGAAGTTCCCCATATTTTTTCTCTTTGGGTAATTAGTTCGCTATAGAGTATCCACTCGACTTGGTCATTTTTTTTCATCCCGATAAGGATAAGATCAGGGATATTCAGGCCTGTAAGCAGGAGAAAATCTGAATCTTGGCGAAATGGATAAAAAACATCTCCATTACGAATCTGCTCGCTCTTGCCGACAATGAGGATGAGAGAATTATCTGGAAGAGTTTTTGCGAGTTTGTCTCGTTTTTCCTGTGCGATCATATCTTGATATTAGGAAAAAATGGATAAAATGAAAGAAGTAATTTTCTACCCATGAACGATTCGATGAATGTCTCACCGACAACTGAAAGTCCTTTGGAGTCAAAAAAATGAGAGTGAGTCATAGAAAGGAGAAGATTTCTTACTCGGGCACTGAGTGGGATGGTAAGTGCAATCGTGGCGGGCAAAGTACAAGCAGGTGTGATTAAACCAGAAGAGCCTGAATATATTGATGCTCTCTTAAAGATTGAAGCTACAAGGGAAGTCGAAGCAATACCAGATGGAGATATAGAGGGTATCTCAAAAGGGAAAAATACGCCAAAACTCGTTGCTCGTATACTCAATCGTGTACTTGACCGCCTAAGAGGGAGAGCTTAAGGATAGATTAATTGACTCTTACTTGGCTCTACTGAGAATATATATATCTGGTCTATTAGTTTTTTGTGAAATAGAAATCATTCTAGGACTTATCAATACTTTCTCCTCCGCAAGTATCACTGCCAGTATCACGAGCTCGCAGATACCCCTCGCACTCTCTTTTTCTGACGTTACTGTACTATTCTTCGGGATATTTCCTGCATATAAAGCTGCGAAGATGAAGCCGAGAGATGCTCTAATAAGTGAATAAAATTAAATTTACATATCACATATATTTTATATTGTCAAACTTATATTTGACAATACTATATAATTATATATTTTATACTTAGTTTATCTTTTAAAACTTCGTATATGTTTACATTTCAGCGGATTTCTTCGATGATCTGTCTGGTAACTGTCACTTGCACACTCTTTCCTCCTGCCATTCCAGCATCAGCAGAGTCACTCGTAGCACTTCCCACATTTAATTCTCAGCTTGATTTTGTCAGTGCGCCAAGTGGTTTCGGAAGTGGGAAAGTATGGAGTGTATGACCTTCTCGCCAGTTCAAAAAACCAAGTGATGTCGTCAGTCTTGTACAAAATGGTGATACAGTAGAGATCGATGCTGCGACCTATACTTGTGATACATCCGTAACCTGGTCGAAGAACTTCCTCACACTTCGTGGTGTCGGCGGAAGACCGATACTCGATGCTACGAACTGTCCAATCAGTGGAGGAAAGGGTATATGGAATCCGATATTTTCTGTAAATAGTATGATCGTCGATAATATCGAATTCATCGGTGCGGTAGTAGGAGATCAAAATTGTGCGGGTATACGATACGATGGATTCGGATATCTCTATATCACCAGGTCCTCTTTCCATGGAAACCAAAATGGAGTACTGCTCACACCGGGATCAGCTGCAGATATCGTGATCGATCAGAGTGAATTCTACAGTAACTGAGCGGGTGATGGGAGATCACACAATATGTATATAGCGGGAAATGTATCATCGTTTGTACTTCGGTTTAGCTATTCACATGATTCGATCGTATGACATCTCGTGAAGTCACGCGCACAAAACAATCTGATCGTTTACAATCGACTTGCCGATGAAGCCGTTTGAAACTCAAGCTACAATATAGATATCCCCAATGGATGAAAAACGTATATCATCGGAAATATCATCCAGCAAAGTACCCGATCGGAAAATCAAGCGCTCCTCTCCTACTCAGCTGAGGGAGGATGAAATACTGACCAATCAGTATATATTGCCTATAATACTTTCGTGAATGAACGAGCAGGAAGTGTCCTCCTCAATCTCTATGATAATGGGCTCTCTGAAGCAAAACTCATAGGGAACCTGATCTCTGGAATTCTTGATACGAGTATCGTAGGAGTCACTCCGGGTAAGCTTGTACAACAAGGAAACCTTCTAGTAAGCAGTGATTCATTTACCAATGCATGAATCCGAGACTATAGCCTGAAGGCCACATCTCCAGCGATCAATATCTGAATTGATCCTGGATCCGCTAAGGGAGTATCTCTTGATCCTCAATTTGAGTATCTCACAGGGAGTGGTATGACTACGAGAATACTCACTGGATCAGGGAGAGATATCGGCGCACTAGAGTACAAATGAGGTACTACACCTCCTCCTCCAACCCCGATAAATTGAGTCTGCGGAAGCGCCAGTGGATCGACATTCGATACCGCACCGACACAAAATCTTTGCTCAGTATGAGCTCCGACAGCGCTCACAGGAACTGGACCATGGCTCTGGTCATGTCTTGGGCAAAATGGGGGAACGAATATGGCGTGCTCGGCAAATAAAACAACCGTCATCGTTCCTCCTCCAAGTCCGAGTCGAAGCTGTACGATACAAGCGAATCCTCTGAGTGTCATAAATGGCCAACCATCCGTTCTCAATTGGACCATGACAAATGCTCTTACAGGAACTCTGAGTCCTGGTATGACAATACTCTCTGGTGCTACAGGATCTATCAGCGTGATCCCTCCTGCATTCGCAAGTACAAACTATAGCCTGACTCTCTCTGGATGAACAGGATCTGTCGTATGTAGTGTCATCGTGAGTGCTACCGGGGCTACGACTCCTCCTCCCCCTAGCCCTCCGACGACTTGACCTGGATGACCAAGTCCAAGCCCGAGTCCTGTACTTACATATACTCCCCCAAATCCTCCTCCTCAATTGTATAATCCGAACCCTCCCAGTCCTTCTCTAGAAAATCGACGGAAGGCTCCACAGGCTACTCTTACAGATCTTCTCAATAATACTATAGGAGTTCCACATGAAAGCCCTGAGTATCGACTGATTATCTTGCGCTCAGCCACTGAGCTCTGGCGCTATACTCTTGATTCATCTGACCCGGAAGATGTACGCACGAGACTCCAAGCTGAGCTTCGTAGTCGACAGCGTATTGCCTTAAATACAACAGAACGTGTTGCATACGAAGATACGGAAAGATCCTATATGACACTCGCATGAATAATAGTGAACAGTCATACTACAGAGACGAATACTCTAAAAGCTCAAGCATCACTCATATCTAAAGTAGAAGACTTTATGTATGTCCAAGCAGAAAACACACTCAATCTCAGATCAGGAATGTCACTTTCGAAGAATATTCTTACCTATATAAAAAGAAATCAAAAAGTCAGCGTAATTCAAGAATATGGTGGCTGGAGTAAGATCGCGTATGGATCACTCATTGGTTATGTGAAAAGTGCATTTCTTCGTACGAGGAACACTGCAGATGCGGTTCGAGAAGGTGAGCTTTCCTACGAAGCACTTCCTATGGCGCATGCTCGAGTGAAACATAGTGGATTTATACGTAAATCTCCCCAGCTGGTTGCCTCCATACAGTGAGTATTATTTTCCGAGGATGTCGTATATATTCTCGATACTCTTCCTGGTTGGTATGAGATTATTTGGTGAGAAAATCGAAGTGGTTTTATACGCCAAGAGCTCATCGAGCTCGATCAGTAATTCTCTCAATTCTCGAAAAAATATGATCACTTCACTGATCATATTTTTTTGCGTACTGAAATGTTTACTTCCCCCTTACCATTCTCTGGTATACTATCTCTCGTAACATCGATTCATTCGAGATAATCACTCACTGACGGAAGGGACAAAAATTATACTGTTCGCTTACTTCCTGAGGGCGCTCTCATCTCATGACGATGGACACATATTCCTTTTTATTTTTTTATATTTTTTATACCTATGAATAAGAATATTATCATTTCTACAGCACTTATTGCTGGACTCGGGCTCGCAGGAGCCAGTACATATGCTGCTACTTCGACAAATACGAGTACTTCTCTCGGTGCTTCTATGCACCAAATGGGTGGATTCGGACATAAAGGTGGTGGTATGGGACGGATGGGAGAGATGACCGATACAGAGAAGGCTGCATTCGAGGCTATGTCTGATACCGAGAAAAAGGCCTATATGGAAAGGAAGCATACAGAAGCAAAAGCAAAACATAATACTCACGAAGCTGTCATAGATAAGCTCCTCGCTGGTCAAACACTGACTGTAGATGAAGAAGCTCTTCGTCAGACAATTATCACCGAGCGTGCAGCATATAAAGTTAAACAAGCCGAGATGGAAACCAAGCATACACAGATCGAAGCAATCATAGCGAAGAAAACTGCTGGAACAACCCTGACCGCAGATGAGCAGACTCTTCTCGATAGTATGCCGAAAATGGGTGGACGACATGAGAAAAGAGGAAATCACGATGGTATGATGATGGGAAGGTAATATACATATCTCACCTAAAGTCGTATATAAAAATGCACACTCACACAGTGTGTGTTTTTATTTCAAGACAGTTTCAAGATAAGAGCGATTACTCCTGGTGAATACTTTTTATATCACTAAGATATTCAGATACTTTATCTCAAAAAAAATAAAAAAATATTCTATGCATCTTCTGATGAATATCTCTAGCATGAGTATATTTATAGTATTTCATATCATAATACTGGGAATAGTTCATTATTTCTCTGAAGAAATTTCATAGAGCTTTATCGTATTCTTACTCTTTTCTTACCAGAATATGATACACTCTTTTTGTGGCAGAGAAGCCATAAAGAAAAGAACAAAAAATATCGATGGGAAGATCGGTATTTTTTGTATAAAAAATTTTTTCTATATAATCGAAATCTCTCTTATCTTTTCCTCTATTTTTGATGGAGCGAAAGCACGAATCAAAAATTAAAATTTTTATTTCTCTTATCACCCTTCTGTTCATTATTTTCTCGAAGATCTTCTTGAGATAACGTGATCCAGAGAACTCTATATGATTCTTCGACTTATTTCCCTTTGCAAAAAAATCGGATTCGGACTTGGCTCTTCGAGGTGGCTCGCACGGAGTCTCGTACGGTACTCTGGAATTCGAGAAAACAAAAACTTACGCATACTCGAACTCTGAGCCTGATATGGCATAGTAACAAGGGAAATTTTACGGTATAACGAGAATATATCATCCTTTACTATTATAGAGTATGAAAAAGAGTGTATCCAATCTCTCGAAGCCATCACTAAGTGAAAAGGTACACTCATTCATGGTGATGCAAGAAATATCGATACTTATATCAAAGCTGGGAGTATCGATATCGTCATATCTACCCTTCCCCTTGGAAGTCTCGATAAAGAAACAGTGAAGCAAATCCTAACTCAGATTCAATCCGTCTTAAAAGATTGATGAACCTATATCCAATATCAGTATTGGATGGCCAATAAAAAAGATATCAAAAAATACTTCCTTCTCAAAAATATCAAATTTGAACCAAGAAATTTTACCCCAGCATGTATCTATGTGACAGAGAAATCTCCCTCTACAGAAAATATCGAGCATCATTAAAAAATGACTTATTACTCTTTGGCTCGTACTCATTGTAGGGTGTGGTATCTACTTTTTGTCTCATCCATGATTTTTTACTGTAGACTCCCTACGGATGTTTCTCGAGAAGTTTGGAAGTGCTTTGCTTATCGTCTATTTTATACTCTCTGCTCTTCGTGGTTTTACTCTCGTACCGAGTCTACCTTTTGTACTCGTCTGAGTCGTACTATTCCCGGATAACCTCTACTTTGTCTACGCGATATCTCTCCTAGGGATACTCCTCTCATCGACGATGGTATACTTTTTTTCTCGGGAGATGGGATTCGAGGAGATCCTCCTTCGAAAATATCCTGATGCTATAAAGCGCTACGAGAAATGGATAGCATCCTACGGATTTCTCACAGTCTCGCTTTGGTCATTCATCGTGATAGTCCCTACAGATTTGATCTGCTATATTGCCTGAGTGCTTCGGATGAATTTTTGGAAATTTCTCCTTGCAGTAGGTCTCTGAGAAGGGATTATATGTGCATTTTTTATATTTGGAGGGGGGGCATGGCTTCGATTTATTTAGAGAGGATAGAACGTATTATTGCGACGAAAAATCTTGCTTATAAAGTACCTTGTAGGATAGAGAGAGGCGTATATATTCTTACCTCATTTTTACCTATGAAGCATACTATGGAGATATGAAGAAGTCGTCTGTCATCCTCTTTCTCGTGACTCTGAGTCTCATAGCTCAAGAAGTCATACCCTTTGATATTGAGGTCGCGAGCATACCTCAATGAGAACTACAAACTGAGATCCAAGACTTGGAAATAATCGAAATACTCTTATAATCCTATCATATTATGCATATCCTCCTTATAGAAGATAATATCGCTCTCGCACAGACGGTCATACGCTATCTCTCAAGTGAAGATATCCAGTGTACCCTCAGGACCATAGGGACTGAGTGATATATGGAGGCTATAAATAATAACTATGATGTCATCATCCTGGATATCGAACTTCCCGGTATGGATGGTATAGAGATATGCCGAAGACTCCGAAGTGAATGAAAAGCTACACCCATCATCATGCTCACTTCTCGTGGGGCGCAGGATGATATCGTGAAGTGACTCGACTATGGAGCAGATGACTACCTCTCAAAGCCCTGTGACTACCGTGAACTGGTCGCGCGTATACGAGCGCTCGGAAGACGCAATATGGACCAAAAATCGACAGAAAAGATCGAGATCGGCAAACTCCAGATCGACGTACCATCACATATAGTGATATATGCAGGGTCTGTCATAGATCTCTCCAAGCGAGAATATGAGCTCCTCATATACTTCGCACAAAACCATGAAAAAATCATCACCAAGACCGAGCTCGCAGAAAAAATATGGGGAATATACGATGCTTGGTGAGATCAGAAAGTCATAGAAGTCTATATAGGATACCTCCGAAAGAAAATCCCCGGAATCATAGAAACCCATAAGGGATATGGATACTGTCTCTCTAAAAATATCTAGCAATCTATGTCTCATCCTTCTCTTCGCTCGACAGAGTATCGCCTCATCTCACTTTTTGTGGGTGGAGCATTTATCTTTCTTTTGATTTTTGAGAGTTTTTTCCTCATATCTCGGTATATATTCGAAGAACAGATCTCCGTCAATGACTTCAAATGAGAGATAGAGAAGATCGAATCTCGTACAACCGAGGGACGACCATGATGAGAAAAACGTCCTTCAGGACCGCGACTTGGCATCAGTCTCTTCCATATAAATGGAAGTGGACAGATCATCACTGGACAACTTTGAGTTGGATGAGAGAAAGATGAGTTCGATACAGTCCTCGATCAGAGTTTTCTCGTCAGCCTTGCGACAGGAAGTATCATACGAGATCATGGGATGATCTTCTATAAGAGGACACATCCAGTTTTTCCTCTGACATTCCAGGTATTTGTACGCAAATCAGGCTATCCGATCGAAGACATCTTCCGCGATATTTTCCGATTTATGGTCATGAACTGACTCATACTCCTTCCATTTTGGTTCCTGGGACGGTACTTCGTAAGAGAGATACTAAAACCCATAGGAGCCAATATAGAAGTGATGTCACACTTCATCCATGATGCGGGCCATGAACTGAAAACTCCGCTTGCCATCATATCAGGAAACCTCCAGATATTGCGTGATATGAAAGGGAAAGACGCGGAGCTCATCGATACAAGTATATCGACGATATACTCTATGAGTAGTGCTCTCGATGGACTCGTAGAGCTATCAAACCTAAAGCTTCCAGAAAAAAGAGAAAGCATCAATCTCTCCTCAAATATAGAAGAGCTCATCAAAATATATCAATCTGATCTCACAAAAAAGAATATATCAGTGAGTCTACAAATTCCAAGTGATGTGAGATTAAAAATAGAATCAAAACATTTTTCTATACTTTTCTCAAATATGCTCAAAAATGCTATCACCTATAATAAGCAGGGGTGAATGATAGAGATAGAGTATAAAGGGAAAACTCTCAGTATCAAGGATAGTGGAATCGGTATGAAAGAAGAAGATGCGAAAAAGATTTTTGAAAGATTTTTCCGAGTCGATAGAAGTGGAAAGTATGCTGGAAGTGGTATAGGCCTCGCTCTTGTAGATCGTATTATCAAACTCTATGGATGGTCTTTTGTCGTCGAGAGTATTGTTGGCGAAGGTACAACCTTCCATATGAAAACAAAATAGTTGTTATAATTGCAGCAATTAGGTTTACATTTTCTGGTAAGATAATTCCGTAAGGAATTATTCTCTAAGAAATTGTACCTATGCCTTCTTGTTATGCATATATGGAACTCAAGCAAAAAATGTTAGATGATATACTCTCAA
>JANNCQ010000042.1:0-27417 GCA_031386685.1 Candidatus Altimarinota bacterium
AGAGTATATCATCTAACATTTTTTGCTTGAGTTCCATATATGCATAACAAGAAGGCATAGGTACAATTTCTTAGAGAATAATTCCTTACGGAATTATCTTACCAGAAAATGTAAACCTAATTGCTGCAATTATAACAAAAATAGACAGATTTTATCACAAAAAAAGCTAAGAGAGATCCTTAGCTTTTTTCATATTCCTTTTTTATGCATCGATATACTCTCTGATCAAGGTTCGAGTAGCCCAGAGAAATGCTCATGCCATCAAGACCATGCCAATATAGTGGACGATGATGCCCAGAGTGTGATCATAAGGGAGGAGGTCCATCATCGTGAGGAGATTCCCCCAGTCATGCGCTTCTTCCCCCATACCACCTATGAGTGGCAGAGCACGGGCACCGCCATCAGAAATATAGAGAGCGACATCAGTGAGATTCTGTCCGAGCCACCAGAGTCAGAAGGCAGCAGAGTAGAGAGCACGTTCCTGAAAGATAAATACGAGAGTCACGATTAGTGGCATGAGACACTGTCCGAGACTCCCTCAGAGGATCGTCATGAAGTTCCCAAAGGGCATGAATATGACATGTCCTGCTTCATGGAAGATGAGGTTGGGTCCATGTATAAATGAACTCATCACTTGCTCATTCACATCGAGTGTGAAAAACTGGAGGGAGTATATGAAGAGCAGTATGAGAAAGAATCCCTTTATCAGACTGAGAGATATATCTCCTCATGATGATGAGACTGATGGAGTCATATTCTATGAGTATATGGCTTTATATATTATTTCAAATATTCTTCTATTCTCGATCTCCTTTCATGAAGAGGACATTTTCGAGGGAGAATTTCCGTCCAGCGATCCATACTGCATGACTCTCGATATCATCCTCTCCTTCGAAGAATCCTGTTGTACCACCATTTTCCATTTCTGAGACGAGCGTTCCTTTGATTTTACGGATGATTCCGAGTTTTTCCATGACATCGTAGACACGGTTGACTCACTCAGTATACTGCATATTTGTCATACGCACGATCTCTTCGATACGCTCTCACTTCACCTCGAAATTCGCAGCATCTATGCGGGATATGGTGAATCGTTTTGGATCATGGACACGTTTCAGATCGTACACATGCACACTCTCATCAGTATCATCGCCTCATTCGCGAGCCTCATGGATATATCCTTCCGCATCTTCAGTGACGACTATCGTCTCTCGTTTTTTCTCAGGGATACTCGCAATTAGGAGATCCTTCAGGGTATCTATACGGATATAGGCTCATGCTGATATCGTAAGGGCGACTTTTTTATCTGTGGACTTCTCGAAATTTATCTTCATCTCTTCGAGCATCTCCGGATCGATGATATCTGCCTTCGAGAATATGATGATCTCTTCTTTTTTGCCCATGGCTTCACTCCATTTTTCGAGCTCACCTCGAATCACACGGTATGCTTCGAGCATTTCTTCTTCTCCTTGGCTTGCATCGATAAGGTGGATGATGATATGACATCGATCAATATGCTTGAGGAACTGAGTCCCGAGGCCTTTCCCTTCGCTCGCTCACTCGATGAGTCCAGGTACATCCTCTATGACGAGTGATCGTCCTTTATGTTCCATGACTCAGAGATTGGGTATCAGGGTCGTGAAAGCATAGTCTGCGATTTTGGGTTTTACATTCGTGATAGATTGTATGACGGTAGACTTTCCGGCATTGGGGAGTCCTACAAGTCCGACATCTGCCACGAGCTTCAGCTCCATCTTCACTTCTACTTCATCTCCGATATCTCCGACTTCTGCAAAATTCGGAGCTTGGCGTGTACTCGATGGGAAGTGTGCATTCCCGAATCCACCCCTCCCGCCATGACAGAGAGTATATTCTTGTCCTGGAGTCGTCAAATCTACGATGATAGTTCCAGTCTTCACATTAGTGACGATCGTCCCGACGGGGACTTCCAGGATTGTATCTTCTGCTGTTGCTCCATGCATTTCTTGGGTCGCACCACGTTCACCTTCAGGAGATTTGATGACTTTCGCATGGCGGTAGCGTATGAGAGTCGTCTCATGAGTCGTAGCACGCAGTACGATATTCCCGCCATTTCCTCCATCACCACCGAATGGTCCTCCATTGGGGATATATTTTTCTCGTCTCCATGAGACCGCACCATCCCCTCATTTTCCAGCTCGGCAGGTCAGTATGACTTCGTCGATGAACATTTTTTTAGATTTTAGATTTTAGATTTTTAGCATATTTTATACGCTAAAGCGTTCAGACTATATACAAAAACCATGAAAATGCAAAACAAGAGCAAAAAAACTTGCAAAATAGAAAAATTTCATATGATGCATTCATTCATGGGAATATTCCCTCTAGAATCTGGTATCTACAATCTATCAACTATCATATATGGCAAAAGGTAAAGCAACATTCCAAGCAGGAAAATCTGAGAGTGGTCTCCAGGGATATGTCTATGCCGTAAACAAAAAAAATCTCCCTCAAGGAGAAAAACTCAAACTCATGAAGTATGACAAAAAGCTCCGTAAGCATGTAGAGTTTACGTTCAAAGACGTAAAGTAATTTTGTGTCTCTTTCCTAAAAGTGGACTTTCTTATTAAGAAACCCCTCTAAAAAACTCTATATTATGGAGTTTTTTATTAAACGACCAATTCTTGTGAGTTTATGGTAGGGAGATTTTCGAGGAACGTCGTAATCTCACTTTTTTTCGTCGATTGGAGTTCTCTATAGTACTCTTCGAGTGTGATCAGTCGTGCATCGAGGAATGCTCGTTCTGTATGAGAGAGGATCACTCGAGTGATCTCTTCATATTGCATATTGTACTGGAGGAGTTTTTTGATGAGTTTTTTGCTGACTTCTTGATCGTTCATTTCTCCGAAAAGTTCGCGGAGGCGAGGAGATGCTTTTTGTGTACGAGGCATGGGAAGATAAGTGACTAGATCTCTAGAAGACTAGATGTCTAGGATAGGTTAATGTGAGATAAGATGATACTTCTAAGTGTTTAGATCTATGACCTGTTGGCTTCTCGCCTTCCAGTCCTCTGCGTTACTAAAGATATCCTACCATATACTTTTTTTTCCCGCAAATTCTTTCACTTGCCGAAATCCTATTTTATTCGAGAAAAAGTTTTATGCCCCGACATTTACTCGAGTGATATGATGATAGGGTTTTAGTATTTCTCTATTTTCCCTTGCATTCATCCCCTCTTTTCATATAATCCGCGAGCATTTTATTAAAAATGTATTTTATATCCTTCTTGTGATACTTGTCATAAGATATAACCCACAGGATTCTATGAGAAAATACGAACTCATGATGATACTCGATTCTACCCTTACAGAGAGTGACCGCTCTGCTCTTATCTCTACCATAGAGTCAGAGCTTGCAGATTCTGGAGCTACGATCGTATCAAGTGATCACCCAGGCGAGAGAGCTCTTGCTTACTATATCCACGGATCAAAAGTCGGATACTATCTTCTTTATACTCTTGAGAAATCAGGAGACTTTGTGAGTGTCAGCAATTCTTTCAACATTAAGAAAGACATCTGGCGCTATATGTTCACGAAGATAGAAGCGTAACCTTACTTACTTATCTCTCCACTTATGAGAACTATAAATAAAGTCATCCTTATCGGAAACGTGACAAAAGATCCATTCATCAAGTCTACATGAGCATCTCTCGATAAGAAAATATCTACCTTTACCATAGCGACAAACCGGTATTACAAATCTCCTACAGGAGAATCCCTCTCTGAGGCTGAATATACTAACTGTGTCGCATGGGGACCTCTCGCAGATCAGGTAGAAAAATTTCTCGTAAAAGGTAAGCTCGTATATATAGAAGGACGACTCAAAACTCGCGTGATCGATAAAGAGGATGGTACAAAACTCCATAAGACAGAAGTAGTCGTCGGTCAGCTCATCTTCCTTTCGAAGAGAGAAGATTTCGAGAGTGCCGAAGGTTCCAGCACTATGCCAGAAGAATTCGACGATTTTTCTGATTTGGAAGAAAAATTTTAATTCGTAAAAGGGAATAAGAAAGAGAAGATATCCTCTAGGTTCTTACTTTTCGCCTTTTACTTTTCACTCTTAATTATTATGCCGAAAAAAGTAAAAAAACCATGTCCTATTACTGCCGCAGGCGTAAAGGTCATTGATTATAAAGATACTGTCTTTCTGAAGCAGTATCTCACGAAGTTCAATCGTATCATCCCACGATACTATTCTGGTGTCTCTCTCGCGAATCAGAAGCAACTTGCTGCTGCAATCAAGCGTGCTCGCTATATGGCGCTCCTTCCATATGTCCTTGAAGTGACTCGTCCTTCAGGGGTCTCTCTCGCTCAAAATACAGCACCCGTAGCATCTGATGCAGTCGTGCTTGATGAGAGTGCCGTAACTCTATAGTAAGATTATCTTTGTAGAGTTTTTCTAAAAATCTCACTCTGAAGTGAGATTTTTCTGCTGTCAATTTTCTCTCTACAATCGGGAAAAACTGGGGATAACTCAATAAGAATATTATTTTTTGTAAAAATATGTTGACTTTATTTAGACAGAGTGCTATCATAGTTATGTCGTTTTACTTCTTTTCTTTTTTCATATGTCTATTACGAAATCTTTTTACGCGACTGTCGGTGGTCTATTCATAGCTCAGAACGTGTTTGCATCTGCAGCAGGAACACTCAATAAGGGTGGATATGCTGATGGACTCAAACTCGGTTCGTCTACGAGTGCTGGTGGCGCCTTCGCCAATATCATCCTTGCCCTTCTCGGACTTGTGACTCTCGTAGCTGTTGCATATGTTCTCTACGCTGGGTTCCAGATCCTTACAGCAGGTGGTGACGAAGAGAAGGTGAAGTCTGGTCGTAAAACCATTATCAACGTACTTATCGGTATCGTCGTTATGTGGCTTGCTTACTGGATCGTCTCTCTCATTATGGATGCACTTATCTAAGACTCTTCTCAGGAAAATCCTCTTCTTACAGAAGGGGATTTTTTTATTGTTTTTTTTGGAACTTTCATTATATTAGAGGCATCCTAATCATATCTTATGGCATACGATCATCAGTCACTCGAGCAAAAATGGCAGAAATACTGGGAGGAGAATAAAACTTACCTCACCCCTAACCCCCCTCCTAAAGGAGAGGAGAATGCTCAAATGCCACCTGGAGGATGAGATGATATCAAACCGAAGAAATATATCCTCGATATGTTTCCATATCCCTCTGGAGCAGGTCTCCATGTCGGACATCCGAAAGGATATACAGCGACGGATATCATGTCACGATACTATCATGCCAATGGATATAACGTACTCCATCCGATGGGGTTCGATGCTTTCGGGCTTCCTGCAGAGAACTATGCAGTGAAGACTGGGACACATCCAAGGATTACGACAGCGGCAAATATTGAAGTGTTTATCAGTCAGCTGAAGGCACTCGGATTCTCTTATGACTGGGACCGCATGGTCGATACGACCGATCCAGAGTATTACAAGTGGACACAGTGGATATTCCTCGAGCTTTTTAAACGGTGACTTGCCTATGAAGCAGAGATGCCAGTGAATTGGTGTCCAGCATTGAAATCTGTCCTCGCAAATGAAGAAGTCGTCGATGGAAAGAGCGAGATCGGATGATATCCAGTCGAGAAAAAACTCCTTCGACAATGGGTCCTCCGTATCACCGAATATGCGGATCGATTGATTACTGATCTTGACTGACTCGACTGGCCTGAGGGAATCAAGGAAATGCAAAGAAATTGGATAGGGAAGAGCGAAGGGTGTGAATTCCGACTTCTCAAAAAAGTAGAAGGGAAGCCGACTGCTCTGATCCTTCATGGATGGGAAGAAGAAGATTCTCCGATTATCCGGCATTGGCAGACATGGCTCAGGTGAGAGCTCGAACGACATGGATATGAGGTCTATATGCCAGATCTTCCTGGTCATGATCGACCAAATCTCGAAGAGCAACTTGCATCCCTAGATATATATAGGGAGAAGATGTGAGAAGATTCGATTATCGTATGACACTCTATGGGAGGATTCCTCGCGATGCACTTCGTAGGAAGTCTCGATGTGAGAATCGATAAGCTCATATGTATAGCCCCAATATTCAATGATCTCCATAATTTTGTAAACTGGGATTTCGCCACAGGACAAGCCAAAGACATAGGGTTTTGCTCTATGCGAAACGAGTACCTCCCAGAGAAGATCAAAAAGAATGTCTACGACTGGAAAGTGTTCCTTTCTGAAGATGATCCCTATATCCTCTTTCCACTCGCGAAGAAACACTTCGATACAATCTGAGTCGATCATTTTGATATCGCTGAGTCAGGTCATTTTGTGACTTCAGATGGATATACCAGGTTCGATGCACTTCTCGAATATATCATCCCGGCAATTCGCGTCTATACGACTCGAGTAGATACAGTCTATAGTATGGCTTTTGCTGTCGTCGCTCCCGACCATCCGATTGTAGAAGAGTTCATAACGGACGAATATCGAACTATATGTGAACGTTATAGAGAAGATGTAAAATGAAAATCTGATCAAGACCGTACCAATGATGGGAAAGAAAAAACAGGGGTATTCACAGGATCATATGTCGTGAATCCTTATAATGGTGAATCTGTACCCCTTTGGATTGCAGATTTTGTCCTTGGCTCATATGGTACTGGTGCTGTCTTCTGAGATGCGCATGATGAGAGAGATTTTGTGTTCGCGAAAAAATATAAAATTCCATTGAAGATTTCTATTGTTCCTCAAACCAATAATCCTGAAAGAGCGGGGAAGATTCTTTCTCTAGATGAGTGCTTCACTGATGATGGTATACTCATGAATTCATGAGAATATGATGGAATTGCCTCCCCTGAGGCGCGTAAGGTCCTCGCAAAAAGAGCAGAAATAGAAGGATTTGGACACAAAAAGACGAACTATAAACTTCGTGACTGGCTTTTTTCTCGTCAGAGATACTGGTGAGAACCGATTCCACTCATTCATATTACTCATGATGCCCATATGAAGCTCCCCAGGATGAAGGGTGATGCTGCATGGATAGAGGTCCGTGGAGAAGAGGAGTTCCTCTGGATCGAAGGAGTCGAATTCTCGAAGATATATGAGTGACTCACGGGGAAGCTCGTCATCGACTCAGTACTTCCTCTCCTCCTTCCAGAGGTAGAAAAGTATGAGCCATCTGGTGATGGACAGTCGCCACTCGCGACCGTCCCAGAGTGGGTAGATGTGAAGCTTGCAAAGAATCTCATAGGAAAGCGTGAGACCAATACGATGCCTCAATGGTGAGGAAGCTGCTGGTACTACCTGCGCTATATGGATTCTAAAAATACAGATTCACTTGCCAGCAGTGATGCACTCGACTATTGGGGTATGGTCGATGAATATGTCGGCTGAGCTGAGCATGCTGTACTGCATCTTCTCTATGCGAGATTCTGGCACAAAGTCCTCTATGATATCGGTATCGTCCCGAATAAAGAGCCATTTCAGAAACTTACGAATGTCGGGATGATCCTCGCCTATGCTTATGAGCGGAGAGATGGTGGTCTCGTAGCAGTGGACCTCGTCGAAGAGCGTGAAGGGAAGTTCTATGAAAAAGATGGCGAAGAGGTGAAGCAAGTCGTAGCAAAGATGAGTAAGTCGCTCAAGAATGTCGTCAATCCCAATGATATCGTGAGTCAATATGGCGCAGATACCCTCCGTCTCTATGAGATGAGTATGAGTGGATTCACGGATACTGCTCCTTGGAATCCTGATGCGATTATCGGAGTTCGCCGCTTTCTCGATAAGGCATATAGCACATTTATCGATGGCAGAAATACGACAAAAGATGATATGAAGTCGATGAAGCTACTGCATAAGACGATCAAAAAAGTCGGCGAAGATATCCTTGAATATAAGTTCAATACTGCAATCTCTGCCCTTATGATTCTTCTCGGGGCATGAGTACCGGCAGATGTAGAATTTGCGAAAGAGTGGAAAGAGGGTTTTGTGATCATGCTTCATCCATTTGCACCACATATGGCAGAAGAACTCTGGAATATTATGGGCAATAATGGTTCGATATATGATCAAAAATGGCCAGAATATGAAGAATGGATGCTGATCGATGATGAAGTGACGATCGCGGTACAAGTGAATGGTAAACTGCGTGGTACACTCACTTGTCTCAATGGAGTCGCACAAGAAGAAGTCTCTGCTCTCGCTCATGCAGATCCTGATATCATGAAATGGATAGAAGGGAAGTCGCTCATACGAGAGATATTCATTCCCAATAAGATGCTCTCGATCGTGATGAAGGATTAGTGGTATTGATTCAGAAAAAATCTCAGCATGCCTGAGGTTTTTTTTATTGACAAAAAAATATTGTATATTATATTGAGAATATGGCTACAGCTATGGAACTTGCATTCGCGAGATCAAGAGGAGTCTATCTCGAGCCGACAGCTCCTGATGGAAATCCTGAGGATATTTCTCATACGATTATTGTCATTATAGAAAAAACACGTTTTACTCTGAGGCAACTTATGGATGGAGTCGCGCTTCCTCTTAGCGACATCGACCCTGAGATACTCGCAAATGCTCTCCCATTTCTCGATCCTGGTAGGAGGAATTATATCGAGAAAGATGGAAAACGTTTCTTCCAGAAACCTCCTAGATGACGAGATAAAGCAATGCAGCCAAAACTTATAGAGTATATCGGATATGAATCTCACAGCCATAGTATCATACGCGATACCGATAGAGAGCTGGTCGCAGTACTCAAGTGAGAAAAAGATCTTTTCACGACAGAAGCAGGGACGATCAAATATATGAGAAACTTCCTTTTGCGACTTCTCGCTCAGGCTAATACGAGACTGCTTCTTCAGGAAGGAAAGAGTGACGCCAGTGCGATCATCGATCAGATCAATGCTGCCTTCAGATGAGAAGGTGATCCATCTTGACTCGAGTCTCAAGCAAGAGGATATTATGAGAAGATGACTCAGGCTCTCTGATTCATAGATCTTGATCACGATATCGTCCGAGCACTATCCTGGGAGTGGAAAAATCGTCCCATATACAGAGATCACCCCTACGCATGCCGGTGTTGGGTGATCATCTTATGCTTGTTCGGCCTGACGAAGCTCTTCTACCGTATCAGGTAATAGATTTTCTTCCAATTAGAGAATCTATTTTTTTATATTTCCGATGAAAGAGGGAGTAAAGAAGAAAAAAGTTTTGACAAGTAAGGAGGAATGCCTATATTGAAAAAATCCACTTCGGTGGTAAATTGGGGCCAAATCAGCTCCACCGCGCAAGATCCCTGACTCAAATCTTGCTAGATGACGACAGAAGTCGTATTCTTGAGGCAATTCTGGAGTAGCCTTAGAAATTATTTTTCCTCCATTGTGCTCAGTAGGTGATTCCAACATGTCCCGTTTCAATTCCCATTCGGCCCTGCTCGGTGCTGCTGTCGCCCTGGCTCTGGTCGACACCGCTTCTGCGTCGTCGCACCGTCACCAGTTCGGCGCCATCACCGATGACACCGCCGCCAACAAGGCCGCGCTGAACGCCGACGATGGCTCGACCCAGATGGCCGGTGCCCCGCTGACGACCGCACAGGCCGCGACCGACAGCGCCTGCGCACCGAAGAAGATCGCCCGCACGGCCATCCAGGGCATGAAGGCGACCGCCATCACCACCATCGGTGTCGACGACCAAGGCTCGGCGAGCGCACCGACCACGACGAGCGTTGCCTACGACGTGCGCGGCGCCCGCTCGACGAAGAAGCAGCATGGCGCACGCCAGGCCGTGTCCATCGCCGTTCTGTCTGCGGCGGGCAAGACCCACTCCATGGCACGCGTCACGCGTGCCTGAAGCTGGAGCGTTGATTGAGGGCTCACGGGCACTCTGCACTATGACGGTGGGCTTCTAGCCTACTAAACCCTATTCGAAAGGACGGGGAACCTGTGAAGGTTGTCATACGCCGGAAGGGGGGTGGACTTGCTCCATCCCCCACCGCTATACCCATACCAATTACAAAAAATAAGAAGGATTGGTGCATATTCGAAAAGATAACCTCCTTTCGAATCGGCTACTATAGCCTCAGCAAAATGAGAAAGCCCCCATAAAGGGCTTTTTTCGTGTGCCTGGATATTATTAATTCCTCATATTTTTTTGCGCCGCTTACAGAGCGGTGCATTTTCGTATAGGGATTTTTCGGAAAGGAGACATATTGAGTTGACTTTCTATACACCTTAACTATGCTATACGAATCCACTTTTCGAGTACGCGAGTACGAGAGAGTGGTAAATCCGTCATCAGTCTGCGTTCACAGGCTGATGATTCATTCATTCCTTAGGAGAAGCCATGAACACGACCCTGAATAATCCTTCCGCAGGCAACGCTGAAGGCGGTGTTGCCGAAGGTGGCGGTGCAGCTGAAGGCGGTGTTGCCGAAGGTGGCGGTGCAGCGCCCCTGACGCCGACGCCTGATCGCGTCTAAGGGGGGAGTTCGTTCGAGTAGGGCTACCTGCAAGAATGGACTCCTTCCTCCCTACCAATACCCATACCAATTATAAATATAAGAAGGATTGGTGCATATTCGAAAAGATAACCTCCTTTCGAATCGGCTACTATAGCCTCAAAACAAGATCGAGCACCCCAAAAGGGTGCTCTTTCATTTTTATGATTCACTTTGATCTTGATTCTCGATTTCTCTATACCAGCGAAGGAGCTTTTGGGACTCTCTTTCAGGAGAGTGTGTACCGATAAAATCTACCCTGACACTCTCTTGAATCTCCTGGGGAATCGCGATGATAAATGCTTTTATAAAATTATGGGGAGAGAGATCGTTGATAGGTGTAGATTTTTTTGTAAGTCTTTCCATCGCATTCTTTACGCGCTTGATATCTTCCTCTGGGATATGTATGACGAGTTGATCAGGAATTTTTGCTCACTCTAATATAAAATAAAGCTCTGTATTATCGAATCTTTGAGTATCTAAAACTATGATAATAGGGAGGGTGACCATTTTTCCTTCTTGATTTCGGAAAGTACCCTTCATAGAAGAGTCAGAGTATTCTGAAATAGTAAAATCGATACCCTTCATCTGAAAGAGGAGTTCGGCATATCTAGCTATGATCTGAGTGTAGACTTCTTCCTCGAGTCTTTCTGTGAGTTCATGTTTGCTCACGGCTGATCCGTCTCGAGTATATACAGTAAGAAGAGCATTGGTCCTAGCCGGAATCAGACTAAGGAAAGGATACAAAGCTGCATATTCTAGTTCAGTAGGATTATAGCGGAGTGATTCTATAGAGGGGTTACTCATACAATCATCCTAACACATATCTGACATTTTGGCAAAATTACTTTACCGTATCCATCCACCGACGATATCTTCGAGCGTCTTCATGAGTGCATCGGGATCGTGTCGTATGTAGTCACCTGCGGTATTGACGAGGTCTCGCTCTATCACTTTATACTCTTTGTGTTCGAAAGGGGAGTGGTCTTTGATCTTGAGGGGTTTCTTGTTCTCTTCAGCTTTATATTTCGCGACGATCTCATCGGAGATGGTTCCATCATTGACGATCACATAGTCGAGCTTCCCAGGATCGATATATCGCTCGATCGTATCGATGAAGTCGATGACTTCCATATTGGTCGTCTCACCCCTTTTGGTCATAGCATTGCAGATATAGATGATCTTTGCCTCTGTCTCATAGAGGGCTTCTCTCATCCCGAGTGAAAGGAGATTCGGGACGATACTCGTATAGAGATCTCCAGGGCCGATGATGATATAGTTCGCATTTTGTATCGCTTCTTTTGCGTTTGGATTGAGGTTTCACTTCCCTCATTCGAGCCATGCTTCGGTGATATTCTGGTCGATATTATGCGATCTTTCTCCAGGATTCTTGTCAGAGACATCGATATTTTTCTCTCCGATGACGACTGTACCATCTTCGAAGCGGACTCAGAGATGGATATCTTCGAGAGTTACAGGTATCACTCGACCTCGTACGTCGAACATCTCACTCATGACTTCTATGCCTTTCTCATAGTCACCACCACAGATATCGACGAGTGCAGTCAGGAGGATATTCCCGATTTTATTGGACCCGATCACTCACTCTTCTCCCGCGAAGCTATATTCAAAAAGTCTCCGTACCATTTCCGTATTTTTAGCGAGTGCAGCTATCGCGCGGCGCATATCCCCTGGAGGAAGGATACCATATTTATCTCGTATGGCTCAGGTCGTCCCACCATTATCAGCGACGGATATGATCGCAGAAATATTGAAGTCGAGGTTTCGTTTGAGTCCATACAGCACATTGAATGTACCAGCTCATCCACCGATAGTGACGATATTGATCATGAAGGAAAGGTAAATATATATTTCTATTTTTCAGAAGGAGACTTCCCGGAGATGATGATGGCTGCATTATACAGAAATCCCTATTCTTTCAAGGCGATATATGATAAATAGTTGGCAAAAAATATATATAAAAAACACTCCCTATAGGGAGTGTTTTCGACAAAAGATATATTAGTTACTCAGTACAGTATCGACGAGTCCGATGTAGTCATCTTCTGTTCATCCTGCTGAAGATTTTAGAGCATTTCGGAGTGATTGTAGTCGAGATAGAGTATAGGCATCTATGAGTTTTGCTTTCGCAGTTTTATTGGGAAGTCACTGGATACGTTTGATAGAGGTATCCACAAAAGCTACACCAGCACTCATAGGCATATCAGCGACACGTGACCGAGTACGAGCGATGATCGTATCGATGCGTTTACGTGATGCAGCATCGAGGGCTTCTTCTGCTGGAGACGAAGGGATTCCGTCGACGATGACGACATCGATAGAGTTCGTACATCCGATCGTGAGACTGTTTCCGGCAGATGAGCTACATGGAGGCAGAGTGGGATCTTCTATAGGGACGATGACTCCTATTCATCGAGTAGGAGGTTTGGTTCTAGTGGGAGGTTTCGGATTTATAGTATTCGTAGGATTCATCTCTATAGTATCATCAGTAGGACAATATATGAGATCACTGCTTGCCATTTTAGACTGAGAAGTCCCTGGTTTCGGACAGTTCGGATATGTAGGAGGATTCGTACAAGATCATTTAGTTCCGTCTGCCATCATACAAGTCGGAGGGATCGCTATGATGCCACCACTTCAACGTATTGGAGATTTCGGATTTATAGTATTCGTAGGATTTATCTCTATAGCATCATCAGTAGGACAATATATAAGAGAGTTCATCGTTGCTACTTTAGAAGTCCCTGACTTCGGACAGTTCGGATATGTAGGTATAGTAGGAGGATTCGTACAAGATCATTTAGTTCCGTCTGCCATCATACAATTCGGAGGGATCGCTATGATGCCACCTCGGACAAATTTCACTTTCACTTTTACAAATGTCTGAGCAACAGATTTTTTCGTCGCATCATCTATAAGTGAGAATGTGAGAAGGTTGTCTCATTCGACGACGATACGTGACTTATAGATGTCATCGGTCGGTGATTTTGCAGTCGACCAGACTCAATCATTATTTACTGGCATAGTGATGAAGAAATCACTTTTATTGGAAGTGAGTTTTACAGTATATCCGCTTCGAATAGAGGTAATCTCTCACTCTAAAGAGAGAGGTGCTGTAGGGGATTTCGATATTTCTACGTAGTTATTAGTACTGACTGGTATTCAGGCAATACTGAGTACTTGTACTGTCGGATTTCCATAAGGCTTTATTGGAGGAAGTGGATCAATTGGGTAGAGGTCTATGGGGTCTGTAGAACATTGATTTGGTAACCATTCACATGTCTTAGGGTTTCGAGGCATAAGAGTTCCATCAGAACACTCGCGTCATACCTTACTACATACTGGGCTTGGTTCAGTAGAACTTCCTCATCAGCCACTACATGCTATTCCATTCCAAGTACTTCCTGTCATACATTTTGCACTCGCGATAGCACGAGCTACTACATTATCCCCTTCAAGAAGAGTGAGAGTATTACTTTCACCGTAAGTGATATAGTTTGCTGCATCTCAGCTCGAACTCACACCGACACTATACATAGGAGAGCTACTTCCCGCGATCGACATATAGTTTTTTGGATTGAGAAGATTCGATGTCGTGATCCCTCGGTTGAGATTCGATACGCTATAGTATTTTCCTGCAGGAGCCTTCACATAGAGAGTCGAAGCACACTTACTTTGTCCTGCGGATATAGTACAGTTATTCGCCTGGAAATCTATATAGCTAGTCGGAGGAGTCGTAGGGCTCTGTGCTATATAGCTCACCTTTGTGGTAGCGATAGTTCACTGGCTATCTTTTGTATAGAGAGCATACTCACCGAGCATAGAGGCACTCACAGAGCTTGAGTAATAGAGAGATCCCCCATCCTCATTCCATCCAAGATTTGTACATGCTATTGGTTCAGTACTTTTCGTTCCGAGCTGCCAACAACTCTTCGATCCGATTCATCCACTTATTTTACAAGAGATAGCTTCTCAAATGCTGTAGGTTGATTTTGAGCATGAGATAACTAAAGGTTCTGCTATTTTCCCTCCACATTGACCTGGAAGCCATCCACAGTTCGCATCTCGTGGCATAGCAGATCCATCTTCACAGAATCTCACGACATCAGTACAGGCGACAGCTCAGGTCGTGCATGCTTGCCCATTCCATATAGTTCCTTTCACACACTCAGCAGTAGCTACGGCTTTTGCTATGACAGTAGATCATTCTTTCAGAGTGAGGTCATTCACACCATATTTCAGATAGTTCGCCGCATCTCCAGTGATGTGGACAGAAACAGTATACATTGGAGTACTACTACCGATGACATTTATATAGTTTGTAGGATTGAGGAGATTCGATGTAGTGAGTCATCTCGTCAGATTGGTGACATCGAAATACTTTCCTGCAGCAGCTCGTACAAAGAGCGAGGATGGACAGGTACTTTTGCCAGCAGGGATGATACAGTTATTTGCTTGAAAGTCTGTGTAGGGAGGGTTCGTAGGAGGACTCACAGTTACAGTAGCGCATATCTGCCCATTCCATGTACTTCCAGTAGCACAAGTTGCGGTCATAGTTGCTTTTGCTATAGCTGTACCAGCAGCAGAGCTATCTTCATAGAGAGCGAGATCATTCACTCCATTAGTCCCATAGTTCGCCGCATCTCCTGTGATGATATTTGCCCCTATTGTATACGCAGGATTGTTGCTTCCGGGGATAGTTGTGTAGTTATTTGGAGTGAGGAGATTCGATGTTGTGAGGCTACGAGTAAAGTTTCGAAGTGTATAGTATTTCCCGGAAGGAGCAGTCACGTATAGGGTAGAGGCACATGTACTTTTCCCCACAGGTATAGTACAGTTATTCGCTTGGAAATCTATATATGGAGCAGGAGATACTGTACCGAATACGATATTATAAATAAGGAGATCTTTCGTCGACTCAGTCGAAGTTTCACAACTTATAGTAAGGGTTGATATTTTCCCATAGATCGTAGCTCAGATTTGAGATGCTGATGAGTAAACAGGCAGACTCATGTCAAAGCTTGGAAGATCGCTATTATTTATGATTTTTCAGTTATTCGAGAAAGTCAAACCAGCATCTGTCTTATAGCTTGGACTGACTGCACATTGTGCTTTCGGAGAAGAGAGAGTGAGATTGAGTACTGAAGTGGTAGATGATATAGTTATATTTTTCGTTACTTGCTCAGGATAATAAGAATTCTTCGATATATTCTTATAGAGATCATCTGAGAATACGACAGCTCCATTCCCTGTTTTCATATTGACCTTACTTGCTACAGTAGGAGTAATTACAGGGGGCGTTGTAGTCGCTGCTGCACATACATCTCCAATCCAGCGAGTATTGATAGCACATACAGCATTTGTAGAAGCTCTTGCTACAGGAAGAGTTCATTCCTTGAGCACGAGGTCGTTTACTCCATAGGTGATATAGTTCGCTGCATCATCTCATAGAAATGAAGTGGTAATAGTATATACTCCTGGACGTATGATATTCGTCGAAGTGGTACCTCTCTGGATATTTTCGAGATTAAAAAGCTTTCCAGCAGGTGCAGTCACATCGACAGTTGCAGGACATCGACTTTTCCCACTTTCTATGGTACAACTTTTTACATCCATCTTGACAGGATCTTCAGCCCTATCATCTGAGTAGCGTACTTGAGTGAATGTTGATTTTCCAGCAGCATCTCGTACATAGAGATTATAGCTACCTAGCACAGCACTTGTGACAACACCATTATAAGAAAGGTCGATACCATTCGCATCGGGGATCCATCTATAGTCGACACAGTTTTTTTCTACTACAGCGCTTTTGCCTGTCTGCCAACATGTCTTGATGCTTGTGCCTCAACGTATCTTACAAGAGATAGGCTCACCAAGAAAATAGGTACTTTTCGTGCATGAAATAGAAAGTGATGATCCTGTCCAAGTCGGAGTACTTGTAGGGATAGCATCTCCACATTGGGCTGGAAGCCAGTCACATGTATTCATATTACGAGGCATGACCGATCCATTCGCACACATGCGAGCTTCTGTACTACATGCTATAGGGCTAGGTGTTCCTGGCGTAGAACAAATCTGACCATTCCAAATTGTACCAGTAGCACACTTCGCTGAAGCGATCGCTCGTGCTATCAATCGTGTCCCTTCAAAGAGGTTGAGACTGTTGCTATCACCGTAGGAAATATAGTTCGCCGCATCTCCTGTAATAGTATTTGCTCCTACAGTATATGCAGAATTCGTAGTACCAGGTATAGTCGTATAGTTATTGGGATTGAGGAGATTCGATGTTGTGATACTGCGATTGAGATTGCTCACATTAAATGTCCTTCATGCATAAGTAGTCACATATAGAGTAGATGGACATGTACTCTTGCCTGCAGGGATGGTACAGTTATTCGCCTGAAAGTCGACATAGGAAGTATCGACCATCGTGAGTGCCCAAACCTGAGACCCAAGAAAAGAAACTACGAGAGACCCTAGGAGCACATACATGCTTATCCTGAGAGAAGAGAAGGACATAAAGAGAATGATTAGAAAAATAATTCCGAATTATTATAAGCTCTTCATTCAAAGCATCAACTTATTTTGTCTTGCGATATAATAAGAATATTTTCTTATATAGTATACAATTCTTATTCACCGAGTAATACTCTATATGCTGCTTTTTGACAGATACTCTATGATAAAATATATCATTCTTATCAAGGATGAATAATGTCTCTATTTTTTCTGACATATTGAATCGAATCTTTTTTATTTACTCCAGATTATATTGCATTTCACCCGAAAAAATATAGAGTATTTGAGATTTAATTTTTCATTTTCATACTATGTCACCAGAATTCATCATCTGACTTCTTGTATTTCTCGCTTTTCTTGTTCCTACTTTCATCCGTAAGATTAGCCAAGGAGAAGTCTGACTTAAAGAAAGACTCTGAAAATTTGTTGGAGTAGTGAATCCTGGTATTTTGTTCCTCATCCCAGGTATCCACTCCCTTCGGAAAGTCGATATACGAGAACAAGTCGTCACAGTTCCAGAGCAACAGATCATCACTCGAGATAATGTCGGTATGGCAGTAGACGGTGTCATCTACGTACAGATCATCGATCCATATCAGGCAACCTATGATATCAACAATGTCTTCATGGCGGTAGTCAATCTTGCCCAGACGAATCTCCGAAGTGTCCTTGGTACCATGAGCCTCGATGAGACACTATCCAATCGTGAAGCGATCAATATCCGCCTCCTCGAATCCCTCGATCGTGAAACAGGGAAGTGGGGTATCAAGGTCCTTCGTGTCGAGATCAAGCGTCTCGATCCACCTGATGATATCCAAAATGCCATGAGTAAGCAGATGAAAGCAGAGCGTGAGAAACGTGCGCAGATTCTAGAGGCAGAGTGATATAAGGTCGCACTTATCACGAAATCGGAGTGAGATAAACAATCACAGATCCTTCAGGCAGAATGAGAAAAGGAATCACAGATCCTTCAGGCACAAGGGCAAGCAAATGCTATCGTCGCTGTCGCTGAAGCAAAAGCACGGTCACTCGAGCTCGAGTCCAATGCTGCAGCAGAATTCTTCAAATGAGCAGCAGTCACAAAAGAACAACTGAGAGTTATAGAGTGAGCCCTCGGTCAAAATACAAAGTATATACTCGACAGCGATATACTCGCAGGAGTATCAAAGATTTTTGGAGGAGCGAAATAATTCACATTACTATATGTCTATAAAATATACTAAAATAGTACTCGTTCTTCTTTGAGTATTTTTTGCGAGTCAAAATATATTCGCAGCAACGTCTTCATCTGTGAAAGATCTTTGAAATGGAATATATCTAGAGCAAAATGAAGATTTCAGTTATCTGAAATATAAAAATTCTCGACTTAAAGAATATAGAAATGATTTCCAAGAAGGACTTTGATTTGCCCTCGAATCCTCAATCATTGCAAGAATTTGCTCAAATCTTCAAAGTACCTTCTTGGACTCAACTGTGTTTAACTATGAGGAAAAATGGAAAGCACTTTCGCCTGAAACAAGAAGAAATTGCTGAAAAAAGCTAATTAATAGAACTCTCTTTACAAGATCTCTTAACCCTCGATATGCTATCGTTTATAATATCGCAGGAAGTGCCAGATGGCTTGAAATTGTAGATAAGAATAATAAAACACTTTTTGAGCCAGGCTCAGTCGATGATATTATCTCAGTAAAGCAGTATAATGGATATTCACTCTTCGTCACTCGAAATATCTCTGATGAATATGATTTAGATGATATTTTTGCTATAAATCCAAATGGTCAACAATATGCACTGACTAACTATCTTGTACTTACGCAAAAAGGCGTCACTTATTTGAGAGTTAGTTCTCTAAAACTTTTAGAATGAAATAGAGTGGAGATTTCTTATGTAATGAAGAAATCCGTAAACTCTGAAGAAATAATAAAAAGTGAAATTATCCCTCTAAAAATTCAATAACTTATAATTTATGACTGATATACTTCTTTTTTGGATAGGTCTCATTGTAGGCTTTATCATTGTCGAATTTTTCACTGCAACATTCTATGGATTTGCACTCTCTCTTGCTGCTGCAGTTGTGTGACTTTATGTATATTTTTCTGGGGATATCGAGTTTGAGATACTTCATGCAGTTCTCTTTGTGATCGCGAGTGCTTTATTTGCCTTCTTCCTTCCCAAGTTCCTCATATCTGGAAGTCCTGATATTCCTCAGTGATGAGATCGATATATCGGAGAAAGAAGAACAGTGAAGAAGTCATGAGGAGATCTCAAGATATCTCTCGATGGAGTAGACTATCTCATCGAATCTTCGGATGATATCGTATCTTGAGATAAGGTGGAAATACTCGGACATAAGGGAGCTTCTATGAAAGTAGCAAAAGATAATAGATAAAGAATAGTATATAATAATATGTTTGATGCGTAAGATCGACCAAAGAAAAGTAAACATCCTGAAACTTATCGTGGAAGAGTATATAAAGACTGGGGAGATCACTGGATCGAAATCTCTCCTCTCGAAGCATGATCTCCAAGTATCAAGTGCAACCATCCGCAATGATATGATGAGCCTAGAAAAGATGGGGCTCCTCTTCCAGCCCTACAATAGTGCGTGACGACTCCCGACTACTCGTGGGCTTCGTGTATTTGTCGACTATCTCATGGAGACGATGCCAGGGATATTTCTCGAAGCAGAGGAGTCCTATAAACAAAAAGTAGAAAATAATCGTATCGATGATATCCTCTACGCACTCGTATCACGACTCACGAAGATCACCGGTGAGATTACTTTTGCTTCTATCCCTTCACTCGGGGCTTCATACTATGTCGGACTCTCGAACTATATCGATCGCAACAAATGAATGATCGGTGATGAGATGTATCAGGTGATCAAGTTTCTCGAGAATAAGCATCAATTTCTCGATATACTTGCGGGCCTCGATATAAACTCGAAAATCAATCTTTTTATCGGTGAAGAGAATCTCATCCCCGAGCTCGAAACTTCGACGATGATCGTAAAAAAAATCAACGTGAACGACTATGATGGATATCTCGGGATCCTCGGCTCTACGAAGATGGATTACGCATTTAATATTACAGCACTCCGGCAAGTGCTTTAAAAAGTTTTGCAAAAAAGAAATATCTGATATAATGCATATGTCGTCGAAAGACGAACCATTTGCAAAATGAGGAGAAATAACTCCAAAAGAAAAGAGCCCTACGAAGGCTCTTTTCTTGTTATCGGTACTTGCGAAGAAGTTTTCGCCTATTCCGACCTGTCACTCTCCGAAGAGAAATGATCGACTCGATTCCGAGGAATGCGAGGCATCAGCAAAGGAGTTTTCTCATAAAATGAGAGGGTTAAGAAATAACTCCTAGCTCCGTAGTTGGACTAGGAGCTTGTATATCTTATAGAAATAATTGATAAATCAATCACAATAAAAACATGAGTAAAATATTCTTTTTCTTGCTTTTAGAAGCTATTTCTATATACTAGTTTTCGTATTACTGGTGTATTTTCTGGTTATACGCATATTATCTCAAAATACTTTTCTCCACATACTATGGAACACAAAGAAAAAAAATCTCTCATGGAGAAGTTCGCGACTCACAAGGGTGATACTGGTTCGCCAGAAGTCCAAGTCGCAATCCTCACGTCTCGTATCGAGAACCTCAAGGGTCATCTCGAGACACATAAACAAGATAACCACTCACGTCGTGGGATCGTCATGATGGTAGCAAAACGTCGTAAACTCCTCGACTACCTCAAGCGCAAAGATGAGGCTCGATATCAAGTCGTCATCGAAAAGCTCGATCTTCGTAAATAGTTGTAATTTCCCAAAAAATCTCTAAAATTCTCTTACTTTTTAAGAGAATTTTTTTATGCTTCTTTTCGAATGATGATATATCTCTTATATGCTGATTCTCATATCGATTATTGTATCTCTTGTCGTATGGCAGAATAAGTGACTTTTTCGATATGGATTCAATAAGAGTTATTATTTAGAGGAGAATTATGCAGAATTCGCCAAACAAGTAGGATTCTTTCAGTTCATCCATGGAGATATCCTCCATCTCGTGATGAATAGCTATTTTCTCTATATGGTCGGTCCGACCCTCGAACGCGCCATATGAACATCGAATTTCCTCATATTTTTTCTCTCGACTACCCTCGTGACAGTATTTGCTCTTTCGATCTTTGCCCCGAAGTCGAATACTATCGGTATATCATGATTCTGTATGGCACTTCTCTCGTATCTCTGGATCGCTCTTTACACTATCGGTGATCCGGATGCTACTCAGATAGGAACTCTTCTCATTATTAATATCGCTTTCTGATTCGTACCGGGTATTTCTCCCGTATGACATGCGAGTGGTGCAGCATGGGGTATCGCTTTCTGGTATATCACTCGTACTATTATCTAATATTTCTTATGACACAAATCCGTTTTCGCCTTCCATCTGGTATAGCAAGGTATCCACTGCGATATATCTCCCATATGCTTATCGGGATTTCGGTCATGGTCGCGGTGCTCGGTTTTATATTCCCGATTCTTAAGAGCTACTTTGGGCTTCACGCTATAGGAGTGTCATCATATACGATACCCTATATTATAGGGCAAATACTTCTCTATCAGTTTCTCCACGGAGATATCCTTCATATATTTCTCAATTCATACTTTCTCTATCAGGCAGGACCAGAAGTCGAGTCACGCATGAAGAGGAGAGAGTTTATCCTTTTTTTTCTCGGGAATACCCTCTTCGTCGCTGGAGCTCTCTGGTTCCTCTCTTCAGGGAATACAATAGGGATTTCAGGATTCTGTATGGCGCTCCTCTCGTACCTCTATATGGATCTTCAGATGACACGTCATCCTATGGCGAATCAAGTACTGATCATGCTTCTGATCAATGTGGGACTAGGACTCTTTGGAAATATAAGCTTCGTCGGTCATGCTGCAGGTGCAGTGTTCGGGATAATATGGTGGTATCTGCATAAGAAATTTTAAGTCAATATTCTTGCCGCATAGAGCTCTGTGGCTCTTGCGAGAAGGAATGGGGTGCGTATTTGACTCTTTTCTACCACCGAACCAGTATAAAACTCGCTTACGAGTCATGCTACAGGGGCTGGATGCGAGTGAACATATTTTTTTTCGTAGATTCATGCTACTTCTATCGCATCGAGCTTATCGATCTCTTTAGCGAGTCTTCATTCTAAGGTACGAGCTTCTACATAATCATACCAAAGTTTGAGTAAGTCAGGTCTCCCCTTTAGAATTCTCTCTATTGCCATCACTTCTCTTCTCTTTTTTTCTTCGGGAGCAATATTACAATGAGGAGTTATATCACCTACTCATGGCTCTTTCTCTTGAAGGTCATGAAGAAGAAGTATGCTTTGTATCGTTTTTATATCCGCTCAGAGTGATTCTAGCTCAGTCTTATAACGCAATACTAGCAATATTGCTCAAAGAGTATGCGTCGATACACTCTCGGGGTTGGGTATTTCTCGTCGTTTCCATCACTCACGAGGAAGACTATCTAATTCGATAAAGTCTATGAGCAGATCAAGTCTCTCGATCTGCTCATAGTATTCATGAGCATTATGTATTAAATCCATGTTTTATTGCATTATTTTAGTTATTTTAAAAATTAGAATAACTTTGTCAATTCCATATTCTAAATTCAAACACTAAAGTTCTGTTACTTTGAAGACTTATCGAGGATTGCATTCATATTAGATATTTGTAGTAAGTTCTCCTCCGGACTTGCATATGAGAAAATTATTGCTCAGCTTATTTTACGCTGAAATGATTCTTTTGAACTTGATAACAGTTTGAGTATTTTTCAAAGAGAGAGGAAGGAGTAGTTTTTCGTGAATAAATCATACGATTCTAGAATTAGAGTATCCTTCTTCTTAGCGTAATAAAATTATTCCGGATTTTCACTCAACAAATATTTTTCTAAACTAATCGTATTAGAGTAGTACTTTTCGTACTTAATAATAATATTTTTCAATTTATTTGCATAATATCAAAAAATATTGTAGAGTATATTTATGAAAACATTAAATATACTCTTTCCCTTAAAGAATTCTCTTAGAAACCATTATCCAAGAGTATTCTTTAAAATTGATTCATTGCACTGAGCATCTTATCAGCGTTCATGAAATACTGATTCAACAGAACTAATACCTACTCATTCTTGATTTTGAAGGCTCATAGAATCTATGGCTCACTTTGTGACAGAAAGAACAAGAGAGAAGGTATTGAGAAGAGCCATAAATAGCTGACTCACATCGTCCTGATTTATTAATGATGAGTGAATAAATAGAATCAAAACTTGATCTGATAGTAGTCACTCTTCATGAATATCTCATATAGTGATTAGTACTAAAGATAGGATAAACTCTCCTATTCCTCGACCAAATCATCACGATCGTTCTACTCATTCGGTTCCATATTTTGATGAAAAAGGATGATATCCTTATATACCTCCAAGCTCTCTAGTTCAAACATTACATTTTTTAAAATCATTACAACCCAAAGTAGGAGATACTTTCAATATTAGCCTCTTAAAGCCTGATAGGATAAGCCGCGGAAATACGTTATATTTTGAGATAACTTCGATTGAGGGGAATTATTATTTTGGAAATGCTTTTACTTCATTTGTCGAGTCATCGTTTCGAGGTCAGTTAGTTGTTACTGAAGGGAAAGTGACATTTATAAAAAATAGTCGGATATCGTCACCGCAATCTCCAGTTCTGAGTCTAGAAAAAATGCCAAGAGCATTTCTATACTCACATCCTGTATCAAGTAAGCCTATCACACAATACCAAAATGGTCTAAAACGATCAAGTGATAGGTCATGAAATGATAGCTTCTATCATGTACAAAAGTATAAAATATAGATTTTTAGTATTGATCTTGAGAATTATAACTTGGATTTGGAACAAATGTACCTGTAAAAAGCCTAGCTAAATCATTAACTCAATCAGAAATAAATACAAAAAACGTATATGAACCATCATCGGAGAACTTACAAGCTGCACTTGTAACATTTCTGATCGTATAAAAAAAGCTTCAATTATCTTTTTCTGGAATCAGGCAGCTCACATCATTTTCATCTAATAAGTCGGGGAGAAGAGGAGAGTTTGCATCTATGATTATATCATATTTTTTAAATGGATTTATTTTACTTTCTCTCATTTCAGAAATAGATATATACGGTTGGGGAAGTTTTGTCATGGTTATATCTCTAAAAACCAGTCATATTCAAAGTTTTCATACATTATCTGGAATGAGATTTCCTTTATTTCATGACCTTCAATCGTTGGTCTCTTGATATTTCATTCTTCTCTGTATGCTGAGTATATTAAGTTGCACAAGATTGAATGCTTCCTCTACGAGTTGTGGCCTTTCTTCTGGGTCAGTGCGGCTCCGTACTACCTCATGATCTCAGTAATCAACTAATCATGGTTGTGCTGTATTTACAAAATCTGATTTATCTTCGATAACCTCTCGTACTTCTTCCCCTGCATATGCTATTTGATCCCATCGTATATCGTAGCGATTTGTAGGTGGATAGAAGATTTCGTATATATGTGAATATTTATAGTCTATATTTTTTCCGTGTTGCCTAAGTTTTTCCATATTTTCTATATCATCTTTCGTACATCATGCTATGGTAAAGAAATGATTTAATATAAGTGTACGATAAATTTTTCTAAACTCATCTACTGTCAGTAGCTCATATCTGTCGCCTTTAGTAAGATAGCTTACCATCATTCAAGCATCTCGAGTCAAATACGTTTCCGAATTTTCTGAGCTGTTCAGGAGTTTTTGTATCATAGCTAATGCCAGTGTATCCTCCGCATCATCATTTACTGGTATTGAGTTTTTTGAAGAAAAAATGACTGTATCAACTACATCTGTAAGAGTTGGTGGGGGTGGTTTGACTGAAGCTTTACCCGTTTCTCCACTCGTAGCTTTTCCGGCAACAACGGGTACCTGATTGGTTATTTCTGGGAGGGGACTCGAAAGTAATCTATAATCACTATCATCATTATTTCATCTGTCATTTGTCTCAAGGAATGACTTGAGCTTCATTCGAATTGCATCAAGGATCTCCTTCTGTTCAGGTATATATGAGATCAAAGCACTGAGCGAGAGAACTGCTTTATAAGCTTTTAAATATACTGATATTCAGGAGGAAATAAATTTTTCGCGATTCTCAAAAAGTTGCTTACAGAGAGCTAACCTTTTCTGATATAATTGTTGTTCTTTTGCACTTGCTTCAACTTTATTTCATGCTCTCCTAAGCTCATAGCATTCATCCTCAAGATTTGAAATTTCTGAAGTCTGACTCGTAATGCTTTTTTCTATTTCTGAATTCACTACTCCTGAGAACGGACTCAATGTATCACTTTGAACTGCAACATCAGCATCTCATTGTACTTGAATCGTTCATGTAGCTGGAGGAGTCACAGATATAGCTAATTCTTCACTAGCTCTGGGATTAGGAAGAGTAGGCACAAAAGCCTGTTCAGCAATTTGTTCAGACTGACCTCATACTGTTTTATCTTGGTCAGTATAGATAGGATTTATTCTGTGTTCAGGATTTATTTGTTGTTCGGCACGCTTGAGTCCAATTCCATATTCGTGTATTTGATTGAGTATAAGCGGGTAACTATCAAAGAATGGTAGATGCCTTCTCAAAAGTTCCTCATAAAATTGAGTAAAGAATTCTCTATTTTCTCATAGTATTCAAAGTGCACTTTGTACTGTCATTACATCACATGTTTTCTCACTCACTATCCTCTTAAATGATACAATTGCCTGATTGAGTCTGGAAGAGATCTCACAATTCTCATTATCTATGATAGCATCATACAATCTTAACCATGCACTATCCAAGAGGTGTTCTTTCATATCAAATTCTTGCCTAGTTTTTCTCCCGAGTTTCCCCTTTCTCTTTTTATTGATCCAGATTCAAAGTCATCATAGACTTAAGGTACCAATGATCCATCATCACCAATTTCCTCATTTTTCATCTCACTTGCTTACAACTATAGCCTCAGATGCTGAGCTCGCTATTGCCAGAGGAGGTTTTGGATTCACTGATCGAAGAGTGGCACCTTTAGTGGGAGGAGGTGGGTAAGCGTTTATAACAGGTGAACTCGCTGGCGGACTTTTTGGAGCACTGGCTATCAATGGAGGAATCGCTTTTTGAGTCGATAATATTGCTTCAGCAATTGGACCTTTTGGATCAAATTGTGGATTTTGGAAAGTATCCCCTGCTTTCACAGGGCTCACCAGAGCAAGTGTAGTTGCAACTCCTGATATGTATCTAGATAGTTTCATTTACTTGAGAATCTGTTATCGGATCTATTTCGCAAACATAATTGGATCATATGGCGTCTGATTCATCGGCTCTCACCATTTCTTGGTGATACTATTTTTTTTATCCACCATACATCATCAAATTATCTCATAAACGCCCTCTTTTTGTGCCATTCTGTAGACCATACGAGGTCAATTCGTCTCAATTGGTTTATCAAAGAAAAAAAATTCTTCCGTATTCGGAGGACTTGGTGGTTGTGGTATCATAGCATATTGAGCAAATCAATCTCGCACCATAACGATTGAGCCTTTTTCACGATGGATATATTCTTTATTTCCTGGAGCTGTCATTTCAGTTTGAATAAAACCGATTCTCTCACTCGCTTTTTGGCGTTCTTCGATTGTTTGTTTTTTGCGCATTTCATTTGCTAGCGCTTTTGTCACTTCTCGGGAAGGGAGTCAATTTTTTGATCTAAACTCAGGGAATCTCTCTTGAAACTCTCGAATAGCTCCTGCTGTTTCTCGTCATTTTGCGTAGAGCCCATCTTCTTTGATCTTAGCATCATTGAGATTCTTGAGATAATTGAGACCTCTCTGAATGGCATAGATATAGGCGGCACTATTATTCGTTGGACTATTTTTATCAAATGAAGCTTTAGATCCTTTCCCCTCGAGAAACTCGAGAATCACTTCTATCGAGAGATCATTGATTGCTTTCTTTAGGTCTTTCTCTTGAGAAATATCAATATTCGATAATGGAAATTCATCTCGAATCTGTGAAAGAGTCCAACGTGGAACTTTTTTTTGTTCAGTTATTGATTGTTGATCTTTTATAATATCGAGATTTGACATATTTGAATTTTATCACTTTATCCTAAAAAGTCAATATAAAATTGTTATAATTGCAGCAATTAGGTTTACATTTTCTGGTAAGATAATTCCGTAAGGAATTATTCTCTAAGAAATTGTACCTATGCCTTCTTGTTATGCATATATGGAACTCAAGCAAAAAATGTTAGATGATATACTCTC
>JANNCQ010000025.1:0-8160 GCA_031386685.1 Candidatus Altimarinota bacterium
ACACACATTACTCAGGAAGACTTGAATATGATTGAAAAAGAGATAAACTCAAGACCAAGAAAAAGACTCAACTACGCTACTCCATACCAAGTGTTTTGGTGAAAGAGAAAAAGTTGCATTTCAGATTAGAATTTAAGATTATTTTATTGATTATTTATTTTTTATAATTTTCATATACAAATGACAACTTCACCAAACTCTCAGAGACAATATTCAGAAGAAGATTTAAAAGTACTTGCATCTCAAGTGACTGAGGCATTAGAACTTTGAGTGAGTGAATATATTTGGCGTACGAGTTTGAGGATATTTGAGATTATGAGGAAATGAAATCCGATTATGGCATGATATAATCCTTTTTTACAAGACTTTCGAAGATTTATGACATTGATCACGGGTCATACTTTTTCTGGATTACTCGCACAATCTAAAGTTCATGATATTCTTGCATCAAGTGAGCGATTTGAAGAAGGCGAAATGCACCCTCTCCTTTATCAAGATGTTGCCTGATATGGCGAGCAGTTACGACTTGGGATTTTCCTTGAAATTCATTTCCATGATTTATACGATCAAGGACATTCATTTGCTGAGATTATTCAAAAACTCAATACCTACTCAAGCGTGACGCTTCTCAAATTAGAAGCACAAATTGCTCAATGATTTACTCCAGGTCAAATGTCATACTATCGACTAAGTACAAAATGATGAGCAGGATCAAGGACAGAAAAACCAGAACTCTTTGTACCAGCCTAATACACTATACTTCTACCCATGGCTTGATATCGAATCCACTCTGTGCTTTCGCTCGTATACAGTACTTCTCGATCGACTCCATAAAGTACGGAGGAAGCGATTTCTGGATGAGTCCTACGAGATAATATGACGTGAGCATCATCGCGGCATAGCTCGTATCATCGAAGATAAGAAGATTGATCTGATTCTTCCCATACTCTATTCATTTATTATTCCCGAAGCAGATAAAGAGTTCGTCATCACCTTGTACGACGGTCGTAGCATGCTTCATCTGCTCATACGAGAAGACATCACGGGCGACCCGGCGACCGAAGAGTTCGATAAACTTCACTTCGATCATCTCTCTGAGGAGGACGAACTGATCGGGAAGGACGATGAAAAAGGAGGAAAAGTGAGAGAAGTCTATTCCTTTTGTCATCTCGACCGAAGTCCCGAGTACTCGGGACGAAGTGAAGAGATCTATTTCTGATTGAGATTTCTCGACTTCAGCTATCGCTTTCGCTCGAAATGACAGGGTTTCTGTGTCTGTCATGTCGACAACGGAGGCATCTTGTTCTGATTCCTGAGACGGAGCAGGATTTCTCCCCACAAGGGGGATACTGGCTATCATGCTTCGAAATGACAGAGCATCTGAGAGTGCTCCTGTAAGAAACTCCCTGAGCTTTACGAGATCAATATGGGGATCCTCCGCGAGCATATATCCAAAATAGGTCGAAGTATTGTAGGTATAGGGTTCTCGGATCTTCGGCATGATGACAGAATCATCTGCCATACTCCTCCCAGTACTTACCTCACTCGATGATATGAGGAACGTCTTTTTCTCATGTTTCTTGGCAGCGTTGAGGATGATCGGGGCATGTTTCTCACCACTTGCTGATACCACGATGACGTCTGTGATCGAGGGAATATTTTCGAGCTTTTTCTCGACTTCGGCTTCGACGGCGAAGTACGCTGCCGAATTCCGAAAAAGAATACGACCAGTATAGAATCCATTCCCACTGCCGACTACGAGGGGAGTATGAAGCTGAGAGAGGTCAATCTTCGGGAGATCTTTTCTCGAAATATAGAGATCGATCGTATCGAGGACGATCTGGTCAAGGGTAGGGAAGTGCATAAAAAAAGTTTTATATACGAAGATTATATAAAACTTTAGAAAAAGGGCAAAAGGAAGACTAATGTCCACCTCATTTTGCTCACTTAAGTGCTCACATAGTAATTCAAATTCTGGCACTTAGGCTTCACAAGAGCTGTGGAAAATCAACTTCTTTTCTTATAAGTATCGGAGGAATTTTCCGTGCAGATTCTAGACTAGTTCCTATATAAAGACTCACTCGTTCTCAATCTGGCATTGCATGTTGGATAGCTACTACGAGTTCCTGGACTCGTTCAGCAAGATCTAAACTATGAAATACTATTTTCTTATCTTTATCTAGTCCGAAAAAGAGAAACTGTCATTTTTCATCGACCTCCAATCAGGGATCAATCATTACTCACTCCTTTTCTTGAATTATTTCATCTGTGCCGAGAGTCTCAGTAAGCATATATTAAAATTAATTTTTAGAGTAAGAAGTATATTTACTATTCTTATTATTAGTGTAAATAATAATTATAATTTTCGCAAAAGCAAAAAGAAAACTCCCTAATTCTACTTTAGGGATTTTGTGAGTACAAATTATGTAATGAAATCGAAGAATTTCTCTGAAAGTAACTATAGAAGTTTTGTCTTATACTTTTCCTGAATCCTTATTATTACCCTATAGACCTCAGGACACTCGAAAGGCTTTCAAGAATACATAAGTTTATTTCGTCTTTTTGAAAGCCTAACATCATATTTTAGTCAAAATTGCTTATAAAATCTGAGTAAATCCTCAATACGTGTCCCATCCCAAGGAAGCGGACTTCAAGTGAGCACTTCACAATCTAGCTTTATACTTTCTTGTAACATACCTAAAACTAATAGATTTCCATGTCATTTTCCCTGTAGCCATCATATGTAAGCAAATCAATCATTATCACGCGATATTCGTCCATAGTTATTTCGATCATCTCTCAAAGCCACGACTTTAGAGGTATCGATTCAATCAGTTACTATTAACCTTGTCAAATCCAGATGTTCGATTGTCTCAATGAGGCTCATATTGTTATTATCCTCCCCAAATTACCGTCTCTATTTCGGAGCTATCCGCTGGTGACTCAGGAGTTGAGTTGACGATTTTCTCGAGTCCGATACGCCCTTTTTCTTTATCGACGGAGTATACTCGTACTTTCACGATCTCTCCTTCTTTGGCGACGTCATTCACATTGGCGATACGCTCTTTCACACCGAATTTCGAGATATGGATCATCCCTTCTTTTCCTTTACTGATCTCGACGATCGCACCGACCGTATCGAGGATCTTCACGATCTTGCCTTCATAGATATCACCGACTTCGATATCCTTGAGGATTCCCTTGATAAACTCGAGGGCTGCTTTTCCAGCTTCTTGCGTCTTCGCAGTGACAGTACACTGGCCATCATCTTCGAGATTGACCTCGACACCGTAGTCCTTCTCAATCCGCTGGATCGTCTCACCTCCTTTCCCGATGACTTCACGCATCTTCTCCTCGGGTACGAATACCGCAAGCAGAAATGGCGCAAGAGGAGAGAGCTCTGCACGAGGAGATGCGAGACACTTCTTCATCTCATCCATGATATATCCGGTCGCATCGACGGATTTCTCGAAGACTTCTTTTATGACATCCATCGAGAGTCCTGAGATCTTACAATCCATCTGAAGTGCCGTGATCCCTTTCGAGGTACGTGCCACTTTGAAGTCCATATCACCGAGGAAGTCTTCCTGTGCTTGGATATCAGCAAGGATCTCATAGCGTCCACTTTCTTCATCGTAGATCATCCCCATCGCGACTCAGGCGACCATCGCACGGATCGGGACTCCGGCGTCCATAAGTGACATCGTCGATCCGCATACTGATGCCATAGAGCTCGATCCATTACAGGTCGTCGTCTCAGATACGACTCGGATCATATAGGGGAAGTCTGTCTGACTCGGGAGCACAGGTTCGAGAGCCTTCTCGGCGAGGCGACCATGTCCGACCTCACGACGGCCGACTCCACGAAGTGGCTTCACTTCGCCGACAGAGAATGGAGGGAAATTGTAGTGGTGGATATATCTCTTCGTATCCTCTTCATACATATCATCGATGAGCTGGATATCTGAAGGTCATCCGAGAGTCGTGACGGAGAGCACCTGCGTGACTCCACGCTCGAAGAGTGCAGAACCATGAGTTCTTGGTAAAATCGGTGCTGTAGCACGGACGGGGCGAACTTCATCACACTTACGACCATCGAGACGAGTGTGGGTCTCGATTACTGTCTTTCTCATATGTTCGGAGATGACTTTTTTTACAGAGTCAGCGATATCAGCCATCTTGTATGGAAAAGATTTCTCTCATTTCGAGTTTTGCGAGAAATCTTGCTCTGAATTGGGCAAGATGTCTCCTTTCGTCGACATGACTGAGGCTGTCCACTCTTCTTCGAGCTTAACTGCTGTAGATTCTACGAGATCATGCATGGCATCATGGAATTCGAGCTTTCCGAGATTGTAGAGAGACTGGATCTCGTTTTCTGTCACGAGATCTTTCACTTTTTCTATGACTTCAGGATCGGTATCGACGACGGTGATTTTGGTTGCTGGAAGAGAGTATGCTTTGAGATATTCACTGAGAAAATCATTTTGCACTCTACAAAGTTCTCGGATAATCGCATGAGCGTATTCGAATGCCTTCACCATAAGTTCATTACTTACTTCAGAGCCCTGAGATTCGACCATAGTGATAGCATCAAAAGTTCCAGCGACCGTGAGGTCGAGATGTGCCATTGCTATCTGATCGAATGTCGGATCGAAGATGAAATTCCCTGCCTCATCACTCGCGATACGGACTCCTGCGACTGGCCATTCGAACTCCTTCACTCCTGCAAGCATCACAGACAGAGATGCACCAGTGATACCATACCATCAGAAATCTGAGAGTCCTGAAGAGGACATGATCGTCGAGATGATCTGGGTATCAGTGCGAGTATTTTTTGGGAACATCGGTCGAATCGGGCGATCGATCATACGACTATTGAGTATACTAGCTTCACTTGGTCGTCCTTCACGTTTCATGAAGCGATTGCCACCGATCTTCCCATTCGCATAGTACTTCTCCTGGAACTCGACGGTAAGCGGGAAGAAGTCTCCGACTTTCGGATTACCGATTCCAGTCGTCGTGAGGAGGAAATTCCCGACTTCATCACTGATGACGATAGAGCCTGTAGCAAAGAGTGCGAGGCGTCCTGATTCAAGGGTGATATTTTTGCCAGCGATAGAATAGGTTTTGGAAATGACGACGCGCTCGAGTGCGGTCTTATCCTTGAGTCAGACGATCATAAGAAATAGAGAATTGATAAAAGCATATTCGCTCGTCTCTCCAAACAAAATCATAACAGATGAGCTTGTTCGGATGGGCGAGAGGAATATTTATGCCAGGAATTATAAAGGAAATGCGAAAAATAGCAAAGGAAAAACCGAGGAGAGAAAACTTGATTTTCTCGAAAAATACATACAATCTTTTTGTCGAAAAAATATCCGCGAGTATAGCTCAATTGGCTAGAGTACCGCCTTGCCATGGCGGCCGTTGTGGGTTCGAGTCCCATTACTCGCTCCAGAAAAATCAAATTCTCATCCGTTAGGATGGGATTTTATTTTTCAGAATGTTTTGGGACTCGAACCGAGCGTAAAAAATGCCAATGGAATTTGGCATTTTTCGAGAGAGAGCCGGCGCGCGGCGGAGAGCGCGGAGTCCCATTACTCGCTCCAGAAAAATCAAATCCCCTCTCAAATTGAAAGGGGATTATTTCTATGCTTATTATTATTAATTTGCAGGAAGAGTCTTGGGATTAGTACGTACTGTAGCCTCTGTAATAGGAAATGGCTCGGTCGAATTTTCTATAGGAGTTCGAGAATACGTATTCGTCGATGGTTTTGGAGTCGATCTATTGGTTGTAGGTTTTTTGCGCGCAGGAGAGGTTTTTGATCCTGTCGCAGTTTCTGTTTCAGCTGGGGAAGGAGTCAACTCCGTATTTTTCGGAGCCCCAGGAAGTGCTTCACAGACGATGCCATCTTTATCTCCATCGAGTCCGTAGATATCGAGAGATTTTACTTTTGCGGCGTCTATACCTTGGTTATATGAAGCGATATCACTGGCACATTGCTCATATTTTGCTTGAGCATTGGGCTGACTCATGAAGTTATCACAGTTGAGATCATTTTTATCTCACTTCACAGGAATGATACATGATCCCATAAGCTTGAGTCCATCTTTTGTATGAGTGACGCGAGATTCTTGTATACTCTTTCCTGACCAGAGGGCACCAAGGTCGAGATCATAGTTAAATGTCTCAATACCGATCGCAGCGAGTATGACTATGCCAAGTCCGATTGCAAAGCTGGTCTTAATGATATTGAGCCACCAGAGCACGAAAAGTACGACAGCGAGTCCTACCATGAACCATAGTCGTGTCGACTTAGTATTTCGAGCATTTTCTACTCCAGCCTTGAGATTTGCCGCAGTTTGCTTGAGATCAGCCATAGAAAAGAAATGAGAAAATAAAAGAACAAAATGATTATATTTCGAATAGAGAAAAAGGCAAAAATTTGAATTTCGTCGTACAATAAAACCTCCCAAGTTCGGGAGGTTTTATTTGACTGAATCAGTAAGTGCTTCTCGGAAATATTTTGAGTTTTTTTTATTCTTGGTAAAAATAGCGAGCTGTTTTTCTCAGGATCACTGGATTCATTTTTCGACGAGGATTTTGATATTTTCTAGATTCATAAATGATTATTGAGAATTTTGAAGTACCAGAGCTTTATCCATGAGATAAATGATACATTTCCGCGATAATTCGCATTCAGTGTATCCTGAAAACTTTCGATGTCAATGGTGAGCTTGTCTTTGTTGCTAAATACTCACTCAGTGTATCATATTCGGAATTTTTTGCAAAAACTGGAAAGGGTTTTTATCTCATCATGGATCGTGTATGTGAACTTCCTCTTATCGATATTTTGATAGGTCTTACTCGCGATGAAGAGAAATACTCCGAACTCTTCTTTTGCACGGAAGATATTCTCGATCGATGAATAAAATCCGTCGATAAATACTTCTACCGGGACATTGCGAGTCTTGTAGATCTTACGGAGGAAGGTATAGTAAAACGATATTCTCGGTTCCTGATAGACAAGTGTGACCATCGTATTGCGTTTGTAGAGTCTGCATTGCTCGAGGTTCTGTCGCACTTTCTCATAGCTCCTGAAAGTCCCATCGAAGATAAAGTTCAAGCTGTGATGGAAGCAAAATTTCAGGACTTTATCGGCGACACGTACGGAACACTTCTGGAAATCACTCGCATTTTCTCCGTCATATCCCTGGAACATACAACGGTAAGAGTCTATATCGATGACAATAAAGTCTCTGCGAAGGTCGACGAGTATCGTCTCGAGGAATTCACTCTTTCCCGCTCATGGAGCCCCTGCGAGGAATATACTCGATATGTTCTCAGGATCTTTCATGGTATACTGATCGAGATTCCCGAGTGACGCGATAATTGCCTCAGCGAGGAGTCCTGCTCCTGCTTCATTGTTGGGGTATTTTTGCTTAATGAGGGGCATAGAATACTAGTAAATTTCAGATCTTTTATGGAAATATTCTCATATCAATAATAGAATCTCATCTACTAATTGCTATTCCAAGATTCCCAACTTATTTCCCTTCATGGATAACCAGGACTTTTAAATGGCCATATATTTTTTATCCATGATTTTACCGTTTCGAATAAATACTTATCGAGATTATTACTGACTTCACTTTGTCTTACCCAAAGTGTAATTTCGGCATCATATGCATGATTCGATGAAGGATAAATATACAAACATCAGAGACATACTTTCTCATCGAGACTCATTACTGTATAGGCAAAAGATGATTTTTTTTGGAATTCTTTTTGATGCCATCAGAGGTCGATAAGATCTTGTTCGAGCGTAAGTGCATCAGTAGGCCAATTGTGATATGGTCAAAATGGTTTTGTAACTTGCAAATGATCGATACTCGTCATGACAGCATCATAATCTTTTATTACATCATTTACCGTCAGCATTCTGAGTCGTAGTTTTTCTGTTTCATACTTTACTGGTACTTCAAAGCTTTCTGATATTAATGCGCTATTCATAATAAATAAGGCTCTTGCCTAGAAGATTTTAATAAAATTAAGATTTTCTAGGCTTTTTTATAAAAAGTTTTAATCATTCTAATGAGTTCTTTTTCAAGTTCAACTGTTTCTTTGGTATATCTCCATTCACACTCTTTTAAGTGGAG
>JANNCQ010000031.1:0-28293 GCA_031386685.1 Candidatus Altimarinota bacterium
ACACACATTACTCAGGAAGACTTGAATATGATTGAAAAAGAGATAAACTCAAGACCAAGAAAAAGACTCAACTACGCTACTCCATACCAAGTGTTTTGGTGAAAGAGAAAAAGTTGCATTTCAGATTAGAATTTAAGATTACCAATCCATAATACGATATAGTCAATTAAAGTGATGAGCGAATATATACGTAACTTATTTCTGATTCCCCCGATGTATATCAACCGAAAATGAGCTTCGAAAACTCTCAAATCATCAATCAATAATAGCTTCACGAGATTTCTTCGCAAGAATTAACAAATACTCGAGGTTATGAAGTGAGAGAAGCGCGCCGCCAGTAGCTTCGCCGACATTCATCAGATGTCGGAGATATCCGAGTGAGTATTTTTTCGAGACTCCTGTCTCAAATCCTGGAGCCATCGGGATTTTTTCTTGGCTATATTTATACTTCTCATTTCCGATTTTCAGATTCCCGTACGAGGTGAATACCTCTCCATGTCGTCCGATACGAGTCGGAAGTACACAATCCATCATATCAATCCCTCGAGCAATACCCTCGACGAGATCTTCAGGTGTACCGACTCCCATGAGGTAGTGAGGCTTAGCCGATGGGAGTAGTGGTGCTAGCACATCGAGGATACGATACATATCTTCTTTGGACTCTCCGACTGAGAGTCCACCGATAGCGACTCATGGAGTATCGAGAGAAGCGATGAACTTCGCTGATTCACTACGCAGATCATCATAGACGACTCACTGGATGATCGCAAAAAGCGCTTGTGGATAGAGTCATTTTTCTGCACGGATTTTCTCATTTTTCCGCCACTGATCTTTCGATCGCACTGCCCATCTATGGGTCCGCTCCATAGCAGCCCGAGCATATTCATGAGATGATCCACCTGGTGCACATTCGTCGAATGCCATGATGATATCTGCTCACAGTGCACATTGCATATCCATGACTGACTCTGCAGAGAAAAAGTGCTTCGAACCATCAAGGTATGAACGGAAATCTACTCACTCTTCTGTCACTTTTGCGAGCTTTTCTCAGGATTGATTTTGCATACCCAGACCAAGAGAGAATACCTGAAATCCTCCAGAGTCAGTCAAAATAGGAATATTGACATTCATAAAGTGATGGAGTCCTCCGAAAGATTCGATGACATCACATCCTGGACGAAGATAGGAGTGATAGTTATTCACGAGCATGATCTCCGATCCAATCTCCTTGATCTGATCGATCGTGAGTCACTTCACCGCAGAGCGAGTCCCTACAGGCATGAAGATCGGAGTCTGTATGGCTCCATGTGGAGTCAGGAGAGTTCCAGCCCGTGCGAGCCCATCGGTCGCATCAAGCTTGTATGAGAAAGGCACAAAAGACATAAATAATCCAAGCAAAATAATATTAAAGGATTATAGAGAGAATAATAAAAATACAAATATTAGACTGGGAATTTAGAGAGATTGACTCTTCCCTGCACCACTATTCCCTGTTGACTCAGTCGTTTTCTCACTTGAGATTTGAGTCATTCATCAGTAGAAAGACGATGAGAAATATATCTTCCTCGTTCCTCATAGGGAAGATTCGAGAGGTTTTCTCCGATGAGAAACTGTTCATTTTCTGTGGGATTCGTGGCTGCATAGGAATCACTGAGTCTCCTGAAGATAAATTCTGTAAATCAGTCAGGAGGATTTTTGAGCGGATCAGATCATCACTGAGCGCAGAGAAGCTTATATTCACGAAGGATAGTTCTATAGAGCGAGCTATTTACAGAAAAGAGGGATTCGATGATTGGGATTTTATTGAGACTTACGATCACATCGAGCTCCTTCTTTGGAACATCTTTTATCGTTATACCATCGAATTTGACTGTATATTGACCATCACCCTCACTCTGGACACGATATATCGTGTCCCCCTCACTACTTGTACTTGCAAATGAGAGACTTTCTCCTGACTTGAGTGATGAGAGAGATGTAGGAGCTTCACTTACAACTCTACTTCCCATATCCTGTATCTCATCTGTCGAACTATATCGAGCAAGTTCTTCTACATATTCATCTTTTTTTGCCCTCATTTCTTTTGCTCATTCATCAAATGCATTATAGCTACTGAGAATACTTTTTCAGGTATATGCTTTAATTTCTTCACTGTTTGGTTCAGTAGCTCCTTCATCTACCCCTATGGTATCGAGATTTTTTAGACTATCTTCGTTTATAGGTAAACCATTATCTCGAGAATACTCGAGAAATTTATTATTCATCTCATTTCGTACTTTTTTTGAGATGATCTCTTTTTCTATAGATTCTCATGATTCTTGCGACTCTCTTACTATACGCTCACGTATTTCTTTATAGTCGAAGTATCCGCCGGAAAAGAAAGCTTCGACTTTTTCTTTAAATTCAGACTTTTTATCTTCTGGCAAGAGACTGAGATATACATCGACTCTTTGAGATACTCGAAGTTTTTTGGCCTTTACTTGTGCGAGGAGTATCTGCTCTTGTATAAAATCAGTAAACTTTGTTGCATCATCAATATCTAGAGCTTTTTGAATTTCTTCAGGTTTAGGCTGCGGAATTTGCTCTTCAAGTGATTTTTTTAGAGCTTTATGAGGTTCTGCATATTTCGTAATATAGTCATTGACCATATCTTGCGCCATTTGTGGGTTTTTTTTGAAAAAAGGATAATTCTCTAAGAGAAATTGCACTCTGTCATTTCCTATTTCTGAGTACTTCTGTGATTTTTCTATAAGATCGCTCCGTGAGTCTACGAATCACTTTTTTTTCGCATTCAGTAATTCTTCAGATTTTTTTGCTGCGTCATCTGCTTCTTTTTGTCTTCTTGCTTTTATCAGTTCTGGAGTTTCTATCATAGATACTCATGTATCAGCGATACTCTCAGTCGAGGAAGCACGGGCAGAGTCGCCTGTAGCCTTCAAAAAACAGTATCTTTTATGGAGAAATATAAAATGAGTAAACATATAATCTATTCTATCAGAAAACTTTTTTTTATGCAAAAAATGAATATAGTGAAACATAATTATTCACATACATATTAGTGCTTATGAATTCCCATCTCTCATCCACTCGTGATATCATAATCTCGCTCGAAGGAGCAATCAAAAATGATATCATCGGTCAACACGATCTCGTACGAAAACTCATAATCACCCTCTTCGCATGAGGGCATGCACTCATCGAGTGAGTCCCCTGACTCGGGAAGACGAAGACCGTGAGCACTCTCGCGCGAGTCCTGGGATATGATTCGAAGCGTATATCCTTCACCCCCGATCTCCTACCGACAGACCTGACAGGAGTAGAGATCTACAGACCACAGACAGGAAAGTTCGAGATACGGAAGTGACCGATATTCACGAGTATCCTCCTCGCCGACGAGATCAATCGTACACCACCGAAAGTCCAGTCTGCTCTCCTCGAAGCTATGGAAGAGCGCCAAGTCACCATCGGGAATGAGACACTCGCACTTCCCTCTCCATTTTTCGTCATCGCGACCGAGAATCCTCTCGAACATGAAGGGACATATCCTCTTCCTGAAGCTGAGCTCGATAGATTTTTCATGAAGATCATCATATCCTATCCCCTCCCCGATGATGAGAAAAAAATATTTCGTCAAGACATAAGCCCATCTGATACATCATCCCCTTCGGAAAATATCAAGCCGAAAGAACTCCTCGAGATACTAGACTATATAAGCAAAAATATACGAGTCGACTCAAAAATATACGACTACATATCCGATATCCTCGAGATGACTCGTATCCGAAAAGGGGATAATCAGTGATGAATGACTCATCCTGAAGATGAAACTCGAGAATCGAGAAGCTGAAATCTGAAATCACTTCTCTCCTATGGTGCATCGACTCGTGCAGGACTCGCACTCATCGCCTGAGCTCGTGTCGTAGCTCTTCTCGAAGATCGAGACTATGTGACACCTGACGATATCAAGTATATTGCTCATGATATCCTCCGACATCGTATAGGACTCTCGTATGAGGCTATATCTCTGGGGACTTCTCCTGATAGTATCATCAGTGAGATACTCGGGAAAGTGAGGATACCTTAAGCGTATCGAGGTAATCCTTCAAGTGCTCGTTCTGCTTGTCTAGTCTTATCAGGACTTCATGGCAACTGACCATCAGGTGGATATTTTGCAATAATTGCAATCCTTGCATCTGCTTCTTTCCGAGCTTGTTCTGATCGCCATAACTCCATAGATGTCTGAAAATCAAGAGCTTTTTTATCTTCTAATTTACCACGAGCACTTATTTGATCTTTTGAGACTTTATCGGCGGCGCCAGGGATTCCATGGATAATACCGTTAAGTTCAGTTACCATTTTTTGTATCTTATTATACTGGGCCTCTATTTGCTCGAGAGCATCTTTAGTAAAATTACCATTTTCTAAGCGACTTGATGGATCATTCATTATTCCTGCAAGTACTTTTGATTGGAGATCGATTTCTTCATAAAGCTGAGGACCTTGCTTAGCATTTAAAACTCTCTCTTTTGTAGCAGCATCTCCATCGATTTCCTTTTTTATATTCGCTGTAGCTCCATCTAGTCGAGCTACGACATTAGCAGCATCGCGTGAAGTATCAGGATTATTAAAATATCTTGCATTATGTGCATCATGCTTATCGAGCATTGATTCATCGATGGGACTTTCAGGTGAATGAGGACGATTCATACAATAAATAGTTATATTCAAATAAAGCTTATCACTTCTCTCTTTCAGAGTCAAAAATCATTGCAATTTCCTTGATTTCGATAGAATAGTTCCACATTAATTTTTCTTTATGTTTGACACCCTCTCGTCTGACTTTCTTCATCTTTTCACCTCCGCAGGTGCATTCGCCCTCCTCAATATCATCCTCATCGATCTCGTCATGAGCGGAGATAATGCTATACTCATCGGTATGGCGACGAAAAATCTCCCTCCCGAACTCAAGAAAAAGGCAATATTCTGGTGAGTCGCAGGTGCGACGATACTCCGTATCATATTCTCACTGGGCGTCGTATTTCTCCTCCAGATCCCTGGACTCGAATTCCTCGGGGCGATACTTCTCCTCTATGTAGTATGGAAGTTCTATCGTGAGATACGTGCGAGTGAGCACTCCGAACATGGATGATGAAAGACTGCAACCACCTTCAAGGCTGCCATCCAGACTATCATCATTGCCGATGTCGCTATGAGTCTCGACAATGTCCTTGCTGTAGCAGGAGCGAGTCATGGGAATATAGTAAATCTCATGATCGGACTCATCGTATCGATCATACTGATGGTAGTCGCTTCAAATTACATAGCGAAGAAGCTCGTAGAGTATCCTTCAATCCAATGGGTATGACTCTTTGTGATACTCTTCACCGCTCTCGAAATGCTCGAAAAATGATTCACGAAGGTCGCAGAACCGATCGTACTCGGAGTCCCTGAGTCGACGATATTCACTCTGATACTTATATTTGTCGTGACAGGATTTGCGTGGCTTCAGACCAAATATCTCAAGCCCGATCATTCGAGTTTTGCCGAATGGGCAAAAAAGCATGGTCGTATACTTATGGTCACCATTTTCATGCTTCTTATTTTGATAGTGAATTTTGGTGGTCAAATCTCTGCATTCATGACCTCTCATCATGGATATAAGTATGGATTTATCATGATATGTGTCCTTGGAATACTCGAAATACTACGCATTCGTGAAGTAGACACAAAAGATAAAAAATAAATTGAATATTATATATTTTATGTTATAATAATTGAAACATTTATATACATTCTATGCATACTCCTGAAACGCTGAGATTCACTCACCTTGATAGTCCAAATCCTATCGACATTTCACTAGGAGGGACTTTCGTTCCCTTTGATCAATGAGAAGAAGTCACCCTTGATGGATTACGGACTCGAATACAAGTTTATATAGCAGAAGGCTTATGAGATGATTTTATGTGATCTATCCGAGTGGCCCCCCTGCTACCAAGAGATATAGCCCAAGAAATATGAAGTCTTCTCTTGTTTCCCTTGATGAATGGCGCATGAACACATGACATACAGGTACAGATTGCAAGACAACAACGGTAAAATATCTCATAATCCATGAGATATTTTTTCTCATTACTTCCCTAAGAATATATAGGAATTATCTCCTCAGGTAGGGCGGTATCCACTTTTCTTCACCTAGTCTATCAGTTATATGAATGTGGGGGGGCGTAAGTTCCTGGATAGCAAAAATAGATCCCTGGAATCTGCCTCATCGGTGTTGCATACGAGATATCACAGTATCGAGTACTTGTTTCGTCTTTTCATAGACTCTACCACTACTGATCATATATGATTGTTTTTTTTCGAGATCTATTATATCGAATCTATGGGCAATGTCGAAAGCGATACCATAGGGATGGCTCGAATTATCTGAAGCATTAGGGAGGTACTTCCGTGCATATATACGATCGCGTACGCCAGAATTCACGATAAGTCTCACCTTATATCTTTTTGGATCAAGTCCATAAGTCTTTTGGAGTTCTGCATTTAATGCCTGGGATATATCTCTTATAAGCCTTTCTGTATGACTATTTATTCGTAGATATTCTGGATGATTTTGAGATCATACGGATTGTGATCCACCTTCTTTAAGCGCAGATTTTCCTACTCCTCTTGGGCGATAGTCGAGATTCGCGATATTCGAATCGAGTCGACCACTCAGCTTTCCTAAGTCTGACCGAGTATTTGCAGGAGAAATACCAAGCCTACGAGCATGGTCTGATAGCCAAGGAGTGATTGTTTTCAGATGATGTTTGCGATCAATAGATATGAGTTTGATGGCATTGTTTCGAGGATAGAGAGACTGAAGGACCACTTCAGGGGCTCAGTTTTGAGGTTCATATGGAAGGATATTTCTTCGGCTTCATAGTGGTGTCTCTGGTTTTCTCAGACTATACTTATCGTAGAGATGCCTCACTCACCAACTCCCCAGTCATAATATTCCAACTCATCCAAGCCCCAAAAGTGCTCTTCGTCGAATATTCGTCTGTACATTTAATGGTTTTATTTTGGGAAGTTTTTCTTTCCATCAAGAAATAACCGATCTAACTGGTATTTTTGACGTCAAAACTCAAATAACTCAGCCAGCTACGACTCCAGAAAGTACTGAAGAAGATAGAAGGCTATTCTCATGGGGTCTCTGAGAGATTTTCTTATATTGAGTATTCCTGACACTCGGAGCTCCAGATTTCAGAACCTGTGACATACCCATACTCTTATAGAAATACGCTGCTGACTCAGATCCATATGAAGGAGCTCCATTATGAGTAAGTCCAAAACGAGAGAGATACCAGAAGAAATCATAGCCTAGTCCATTTCTATATCGTACATCGAATTCTGCTTCGATATCTTGTAGAGTAGGATACTCTTCCATAAATCCACGCACTACAGCTTCGATATTGGGATAACCCGTATTATAGGTATTTATGAGAATAGGAAAGAGAGCATATCGAAGGGTATCCTCCATATTTCCACCGAAGTAGGCTTTGCTTATTTTTTCTCCAAATCTTCCACGGATGAGCATCCAATCAGCGAGAAAGAGTCTTTTTGCTATTTCTACTTGTTTTTTTAGAGATAGTGATACTTCATCGAGAGTATACTTCTTAGGATTGAGCCGAGTATCTCGTATCCTTGCTGGCATAAGCTGAAAGATGCCGACGGCACCACTTCTACTTATAAGAGAACTATCAAATCGCGACTCTCCCGCTGCGAGACCACAGATATGTTCAGTCATGAGAGTAGCAATGCGTCATCATCCTCCAAAATCCTTAAATGCATCCTGCACATACTGTATTCGCGTACGGCTTTCTTCATCATCACGAGTGATCTGGCTTCAAAGCTTTTTCGTCAGGCTCAGAAGAGTCTCTCATGGTCACTCGCCCTGAAGGACTCAGTGTGGACTACTTGCCATAATATCACTTTCATCCGCAGAGGGAAGGTTATACTTGATAGCGAGTTGCTTACGAAATCCATCTCGTATAAGCTGTTTTTTTAGTGGATCTGATTTATCCCAATCTTCTGGAAGAGCAAATTTCTCTATAAAACTTCATTCTTCATCGAAGAAAAGGATTTCTCATTTCCTGAGCTCTGCGAAGCTCCTCGAAAAAGTATCGATCATATTGTCGTGACACTCTGAAGGATTCATGAGTCGCCTCGACTCATCCCCTTCTCTCTCTTCTTGAGATGACGAATATCATAAACCTACTCCTCCTCAGAGAAGTGCGCCAGTTGCTCATGCTGCTGATGTTCGGAAAAACCCGCGACGATCCATAAAAAAATATGATAATATACTGAAATACTATCATATTTTTTACTCCCCTGCATATATATTATACCATAGCCTCACAGACGACATCTGCGACTCACTTATCGAGCGCATCAGGGAGGATATGATCTGCATCGACTTCTTTCACATAGCTTGCGAGTGCTTCTGCTGCCTTGATCTTCATCTCGTCTGTGATCGCTTTTTTTCCATATTTAAGGACTCATTTAAATATTCATGGAAATGCGAGGACATTATTGACTTGATTCGGGTAGTCAGATCGACCCGTACCGATAATTTTTGCTCCAGCTTTTTTCGCGATATCTGGCATGATCTCAGGGACAGGATTCGCCATGGCAAATATGATAGAGTCAGGTGCCATCGTATAGACCATGACTTCCGTGAGTGCTCCTGCGACCGATACACCGATGAACACATCAGCTCCTACGACCGCTTCCGTGAGAGTACCAGTACGACCTTCGAGATTCGTGAATTCGAGGAGTTTGATCTTCGAAGCATCGAGATGCTCACGATCCTTATGGATGATCCCTTTCGAGTCACAGGCGATCATATTTTCGATCCCATAGAGAAAAAGGAGCTTCGCGATAGCGACTCATGCAGCACCTGCGCCATTAAGGACGACTTTGATATCTTCTTTTTTCTTTCCTGTCACTTTGAGGGCATTGATGAGTCAAGCTAAAACTACGATCGCCGTACCATGCTGATCATCATGCATGACCGGGATGTCGAGCTCTGCCTTGAGCCTCTCTTCGATCTCGAAACACCGAGGCGCAGAGATGTCTTCGAGATTGATCCCTCAGAATCAGTCAGCGATATTTTTGACGGTCTCGACGAATGCATCGACATCCTGAGTACCCACAATGATAGGGAATGCATCGACTCCGGCAAATTCCTTAAAGAGGACGCACTTCCCTTCCATGACCGGCATAGACGCCCGGTGCCCGAGATTTCATAATCCGAGAATAGCCGAACCATCGGAGATCACGGCGACAGTACGAGACTTCAGTGTATAGTCATACATCTTCTCTGGATGTTTGGCGATCTCACGGCATGGCTCTGCGACTCCTGGAGAGTATGCCCATGAGAGATCTTCACGAGAGTCGATATGGACGATCGCTTCCATACGGAGCTTTCCTTGGTATTTTTTATGATTCTTGAGGGAGATCTTGTAGATATCATCAGACATAGAAAAGTAATTTTAGATAATAATATCTTTATACTAGACAGAAAGAGGAAAAAAGCAAAAGAAATGAGAATAGGTATCATAAAGAAATGATATACAAATTATTATTTGTTTTTATTGTTTAATAATATAAAATCACTGAAATCAATTATTATACACTATAATGCAATGTAGTTCCTCTAGAGAAATCGAGCAGAGATATGGGGTAGATGAGAATTCATGATTATATCTACCAAAAACATTTCTCGAATATCATCAAGCAGAGATAGCCTCAGGAAAGATAGAGCAAGTAGTAAAAAAATTTGCAGGACAAGCGAATGGAGTACTCCAAATGGGAGAATACACCGAGTATAGAGCCAGTATTGCATCTCTCCTCTCTTCAGTTTGACCACAGCAAAGAATAAAAATTCGAATTCGTCGTATATTTAACCCCAAAAAATGATCGCTCCATGCAGAATTCACCCTCAAAGAAAAGCTCTTATCTTTAACATGAAAATTCAAGGTATATCAAGAGCATAATATCATTATCGATCCTGAATTTGCGCTCAAGCTTATAGAGCATGTCGCGCCATGATTCCTATTACCAGATGGAACATTCGAATACTGAGTCAGAAAAAGACGCTATATCGTAAAATGACCTGATGGAAAAAGATGGGATGTGGATAAGCTTCTGTGATATAATACCGGTCTGAGTCTTGCAGAAATAGAAGTCGCAAGTGAAGATGAGATTATAGATTTACCTTCTTGGGCTGCAGTACATATAAATGGAAACCCTATGTTTAAATGTTTCTGAACGGCAGAACTACAGAAAACACCTTGGCTTTTTCTCCCAAGAGATATACAAGACAATTATCTTCAGGCAGTAAATGCTTTTCGGTATGAAAAAAGGGCATAAATTTTATAAATCTAATTCAATCCCATGGAGCTCATAAGCCAAATACAACACTATGCATTCCAGTATTATGGGATTGATTGGATTATCACCTTCATGGTATTTGCTGGAATATTTCTCCTTGGAGAGAAACAGAAACTCTGATTCATCGTCGGGATGATATCGACGATATTTGCCTTCGGATTTAGCTTTCAGATAGGTAGTATCGCGAATGGCATTACAGCTGTCGTCCTCTTTGGACTGTATCTTAGGGGGTATCTAAAATGGAGAAAAGAGGAGAGATAATACCTACCCTACCATTCGCTTCTTCATCTCACTCTCCCCTCCTTCACGGATAGAGTAGATACAGCCACAATAGTTCTGACGGAATATATCATGTTCCTTCGTATATTCGACCGATTTTTCGAATCATCCTCTTTTGCGAAATGGAATATCGAGAAATTTGATATTATATTTCTCTGCATATTTATGCCCCATGATGAAGAGTTTTTCGAGATCTTTTTTCGGACTCGTATTCAGGCTCGACGTATAGAGTGGGATCTTCAGTCGACTTGCGAGCTTCGCGGATACATACATCCGCATATCATAGCAATAGGTGCACTTCTCTCACCTCTCAGGTGTATGCTCGACTCACTTGATACGCGTGAAGAAATTCCCGACATCATACACTCACTTGATATAGGGGATCTTCTCGATCTCACAGATCTTCACGAAAGCCTCATAGCGCTTATCATACTCGGATTTCGGCTGGATATTGGGATCATACCAGAAGCATACGACATCATACTCATCTCGAAGCTGGAGGATCGGCATCGTCGCATCTGGACCGCAGCAGACATGGACGAGGATTTTCGGCTTCTCAGTGAGTCTCGGACGATAGAGTCGATGCTCGAGGATATACTGAGATATCTGCTTGGAGAGACCTGGGATGATGAATTTCGGATCTGCAGAAAAAAGAGTCGCGAGATCCGTATAAGAAGGTATTTTTTTTCGGAGTTCCGTCGAAGAAATATCAGGAATATGCGAATCCTGAAATACCTCATAGCGATCTACTGTTTCGTCAGTGTTGACTCAGTCATATCCAAGTCTCGGTATAAATATTTTTTTTATAATCTTCGCAGCATATCACTCAGTATCCCAATTTGGCATATCAGGTATTGTATCCATACCAAATACATGGACTATATCCTCTCCATACGTATCTCTGGCATATATATCGACATCTCGAGTGATCATCTCCCCCTTCCATTCATGAAGGAAATAGTCATCGACTATCACCCGATCATCATCAATCTCAGAAAGAAATATATCCAAAAGCGCAAGTCTGTCAGTATCTAAGACTGCATAATGCTTATCATTTCTTGTGCTCGAGGGAATAATCACGATTTTTTCAGGATGTTTTTTTGAAAGGAGAGATTTTATGATGGCTCCATGGCCGACATGTGGAGGGTCAAACGCTCACCCAAAAATATAAATCATAGCACCAAGTATATAGAAAAATATAAAAAATAAAAAGAAGAAGCTTATAATATATAGAATATAATTGTAATTTTACTATTTTTCATTATAAAATATATTAAAATGCAAGTCTCATATAGAAAAAAGAATGAGATTTTCTTTTATGTTTCAATTCTTCTTGAACACTAAAAATATACATAATATCATTTGCAAAATATATCATCTCTCATACCCTAAAAATAGTATCCAATAAATTTACCACATCACTATGCGAAATTCTTATCAAAAAATTCGATACCTCTTGGTAGTATGGAATATATTTATAATTCTTTTGAGTAATAGTTATTCGATCCTCTCAGCTGCAGAGCTTGATAGTCAAGAATCTGGTTCGGGTAACACCGATACAGTAATATCTTCTGGATGAGAGATTATTGCATGAAATTCTCCTATAGAGAGTCGAACTATAGCTATCACGGAAGGCTCGACGGGGATGACTTCTTCTGGAATAAATGATAGAATTTCCGATATAAATACTCAATCTGGAAAACTCGAACAAAGCGAAAGTACGAATCCTCCCACAGTATCAGGAAGTCTCGAAAAAAGCACTACACCCATAGAATCTGGTGCAACTGATACTGCACGTGCTGATATAATCGAGAATTTCATCGATCCTGATGTGAGAAATCAAGAACTCTGATATATAGAATGACAAGTCCTCATAAAACTCAAAGAAGAAAATGCCATCACAGTTTCTTCTTTTATCGAAAGTACAAATACTACTCAAATACATGATTCCCAACTTCAAGTAACTGATGTCATGAAAGATGAAAATGTGATCCTCTTAAGTACTCAGACTTGATCAGATACTCTCGAAATGATGATACATCCGACTGATATACCGAGTACAAAAGAACTCATCGACCGATATAAAGATGATCCTCGAGTCGAGATTATACAGCCAAACTATCTCTATTATCCACAGTCAATACCCAATGATACAAGCTATCCAAGCCAATGGTCTCTCTACAATAAAAACAGTACATGATCTATAAGAGCTGATATACACTATCCTGAAGCTATAGATTTTTTGAGTAAAGAATGACTTTCTTCAAAACCTACTGTCGTAGCTGTCGTCGATATGGGAGTGGCCTACGACCATCCAGACCTGAAATCTATGATGTGGGATGGATCAACATGTAAAAGTCATACTTGAACATCTCTGTGATGATGTGTGCATGGATTTGATTTTCAAAATAATGATAAAGATCCCCGGCCTTCCTATGGAACTGCAGATTTTCATGGTACGCATGTTGCTTGAACCATCTGAGCTGAGACCAATAATGGAAAGTGAGTCACGGGTGTAGGTGGAAATATAGAGATAATGTCTTTGCGTGTTCTCTGAAATCAGACACTCCCCTATACTACTACACTCGGACTCGTAGATGCTATAAATTTTGCAAAATATAATAACGCAAAAGTGATAAATGCCAGTATCTGAGCTTTTATGAATCCTGCTTACATGGATTCTATTGATTTGATAATGTACTATACTATCAGATCATTTCCTGGGCTATTTGTGGCAGCTGCATGAAATAATGGGGCTGATACTGATACTACTTTTTTCTACCCAGCTTGATATACAAAAAATATTACCCTTCCTTCCTCAGCTTCTCGGAGTGAACTCGTGACACTTCCTTGACTCGATAATATTATCAGTGTCTGAGCATCTACTGAAGATGATACGAAAGCATACTTCTCGAATTATGGAAAAGATAGTGTCGATATAGAGGCCCCATGAGTCAATATCATAAGTACCATGACCGCTCGGACTGATTACTTCTCTTCAAGCGCTATCAATCTCAATGGATGGCAAACTACTTGAGGTGACTCAGAGAGTTGGACTGGAAGACTCGATAGCTCATGAGCTCTGATCTGACTTAATGGCGTACCACTCGTTTGGTGAGACACGCGTGTACCGTATAAAAATACTACAAATACAAACCTGATAAGAAAGATCGAAAACACTACGAATCTCGCAAATATCAGAGTTTCTTTCGATACTTGGTGTGATACTCCGTCGAATCAATCATATTTAAATCCACGAGATTATATATCATTTGATTATAGCTATGATGGGGAGAGTTATCTCTCATGATGATACATATATGAATCTTTACTGGCAAATAGATCAAGTATAGACTCTTATTCCTGAGCCAGTGGAGTACGAGAGTATTATATAAATATGGCAAGTAATAGTCAGCTTTTCTTGCGTTTTGGATGGATCACTGATAATCAAAATGATATTGATACATGATGAAAAGATTTTTATGGCTGTGGCCTTGGAAATATTACTGTATCTGGCATAGATAATTGACAGTGAGAAACTTACTGATATCTTGCTTGAACTTCTATGGCGACCCCTCATGTGAGCTGAGCCGCGGGACTTGCATGGAGTTATTTTCCTGATAAATCATACAAAGAAATACGAGATGCTATCCTTGCTGGTGGTGATACGATACCTGCTCTTTCCTGACTTAATAGAACAGGAAAACGACTCAATATCTCCTGAATGCTCCAGATATTACAACACTCAGTAAATACAATAATAAACTGAACAGGTAGCACTATAAGTCTCACCTGAGGTGAAGTAACAATAAAAAATACTACAACCGATCCTATATCGACCATCGTAGCATATAGTGATAAAAAGGATGAGTTGGTACAAAATCCATATATACAATATGCTCAAAAATTATACGATAACGCTGTGATTGATACATTTACAAATGCATCTTTGACTGGACAAATCACTCGTTGAGAATTTGCTATCATACTTGCAAAAGTACTCTGAAAATCGCCAGTGAGCTGTATAGGAAATATCTATAGCGATGTCAAAACTCTTGATGCATCTTGCTGATATATCGAAGCACTTGTGGGATGAAATCTTTTAAAGAAAAACTTCTCGTACTTCTTACCGAATAATAATATATCACGAATAGAAGCAATAAGCTTACTCTCTTATGGGCTGAAAATCCCTCCTTCTGCATCTACGAAGCAATATACCGATATAAAGTATCTCTGAAGTGAGCTCTCATGATATATAGGATCTCTTTCTGAAAAATGATGCCTACCCTCGAGATGATCGATAAGCCCACTTTCAGTGATAGAAAGAGGAGAGGCTTTTCGGCTTATTGCTTGTGCAAGATACGGGACCCTCTCTCCAGCAGGTTCCTCTATCGACTTACCCATGACTGACCATCAGTATATCCTTTCGGGACTCATACCCGATCGAGATTACTACTATTATATCTCCCCCGGAACGACACTCCCCTCGAATTCTGATCCTTCAGGATTTGGGACATTTTTCCTTCCCTATATTCTTTCAGAGAGTTTTACTGGAACATTCAGTACGAAAAATTATATCCAAATGAACCTCTCCGGTAGTAAAATCACCTTTTATCTAAATAATTCAGGAAATATCACTCTCTCCGGTACTACTCTATCGAGTATAAATCTCTCTCTCAGTGGACTCTCTCTGGAGGGATATCTGGCTTGGTGAGGAAAAATATCTGGACCATCACTCCTCTCTACCAATACAGTCATCTCCGCTTCTGGAGGATCAAAACAAGCAGATTTCCTCTATAATCTTAATGGAACTTCATGAGAACCAATAAGAGTAGCTTCAGGAAAAATACGAGTACAGCTCGAGACATCATCAGGCTCAGAAAATATGAATTTCGATATTTTGAGCTCTACGGGTGAGTGAGTCCCCTATAGTTCGATCGGAGTATGTACCAACAAAAACAGCATCTGTGAGTTTCTGACGACAGATCTCGCGAAGATCGCACTCGTGAATCTGGGTATTGCGCCTCCTTCTCCTTCTCCTCCACCTTCTCCGAATCCACCACTTCCGACTTGTACTCTTACGATAAATCCTGGAGTTATTACCGATGGATCATGAGCAAATCTCGCATGGAATATCCTCAATACTGCAACTGGAATACTCAGTCCAGGAAATACGATCCTCTCTGGAAGTGGCACGATGACGATCCTCCCTCGAGCGAGTAGTACGACTCTCTATACTCTTACGGTCATCAATATAACTCGTACAGGAGCCTGTAATGCAAGCGTAATATCGAATGCCCCAGCTCCAAGTCCAAATCCTCCGTCTCCGACTCCCGCTCCGACCATCTCCCTGAGCGCAGTTCCTGCGACGATCGACTACAATACCACGACAAGCATCATCTGGTCATCTACCGGAGCTGTGAACTGCACGAGCTCATGGGGATCGGCTCTTACGGGTGGGGTATTCACGACACCCAAACTGATCAATTCTACTACTTATAGTCTCAGCTGTAGCGGAAGTGGAGGTACGACGAGTGGATCGACCCTCGTGACGGTAAGGCCAGTAGTCATCAACCCAATACCTACACCAAAACCGACCTGTAGCATAAAAGCAAGTGCAAACAACATAGTGAATGGAAATGCCATATCTCTCACCTGGCAGATACAAAATACTCAGACAGGGATGATATATCCTGGGAATATCCTCGTAGAGAGCTCTGGAAGCCTCACTGTCAGCCCAAGTCCAAATACTTTGACAGACTATAGTATATCACTCACGAATTCATGAGGTACTGGATCATGTATGACAACAGTCATCTCAAGTGCTCCGAGTGGTCCCGGATGATGAGGATGAATATCTGCATGATGAGGTAGAGGAGGATGATCGAGCTCATCATCAGCATGAACTATCAATAGTACTCCGAATATCGTCGGAACTATAAGTACTATTTCTCAATATCAAGATACGTGATCTTCTACATCACAGAGTGAAGTCTGACTCCTCTATGATTTTATCACTTGAGTTGAGTTTGATACTGAGAGTATCCCACTCTTGATCGCACTCTTTTCGAATAATATCCGAGAAAATACAAACGATAAGATGGCAAAAAAAGAAGCAATATTTACTCATCTCTATAAAATACGAGCTCAACTTCCTGGGGAAAAGAGGTATATCATCACTGCGATTATCACTTGACTTCGACGAAATATCGAGAAAAAATCCCTCTCAGGAACGATCAGACTGAAAAACCCACAAGAAAAAAATATTCTCAGCGTAATCATTCCAATCAAAAGACCTATCAAAGATCGTGTCACTCGATATATACAACATGCTGATAGTATCCTCAGATCGAGTACCATGAATGAATCTCCTGAAAATATCCTCTTCTTTCTCCAAAAAAATGAAAGTGTAGAAGTAGTAGAGATCTTCTGAGAGTGGAGTGAGGCGACATACCGTGGTATCACTTGATATATAAAAAAGAGTGCTCTCGGTGACTCACTCTCTACATCGAGTCTTTCCTCCATTGAAGAACACTCACAATCAGAAAAACTCGCTACGATCATCGTCGACCATTCTACATTCGTACGCAATACTCCAGACATCACCTCGAAGATAAATGGCGTACTCTATAATGGTGATAGGGTCACCATAGGAGAGACTATCGGTACGTGGATCGAGGTGCTTCGATGAGATCTCCGAGGATATATCCAGAAAATATTTCTCAAAAAATAAGAAAACTTAGAGGATACCGACGATTTTGAGGGTTTTATCCGAGAATTTAAAAAGCTTCGCAGGACGTTTGGAGTTCTCCGTATCATATTCTGCTGTCTCTTCGAGCATATCGAGAGACAGTATTTTTTTACGGAAATTCCGCTTATCGAAGTCTCTATCAAAGATCATCTCATAGACTTCCTGAAGTTCACGAAGCGTGAACTTCTCTGGAAGGATGCTTTTGACGACATCGGTATACTCCATCTTCCACTTGAGTCGCTGATAGGCATAACCTATGATTTCTGCATGATCATAGGCGACCGTCTCTTTCGAGACTTGAGTATAGGGCATGAGTGAAGCCTTCGTCAGATCAATCTGCGAGAGGAATGCTCTCGCTCCCACGAGCGTATAGTAAGAGCACGATATCACATCTCCTCGGTCATCTCGACCTGGAGCAGAAAATGTATAGAGCTGCTCCTTATACACTTTCGAGATATTCGTATCACGAAAGAGGATGCGATCAGCTGCCTGATCGAGAGTCTCCCCTCTTCCGATGATCCCTCCTGGAAGAGTCAGTCGGCCATTTGCCCATTCATTGCGTCCGGGTACGAGTACGACACAGAGCTGATCCTTATAAAGGGTGAAGAGGACGATATCGACGGCGAGGACAGGGATCGAGAGATTGAATATATCATCCGTATATGTGGGATGGAGTGTAGACATAAAGTGTGACTATATACACTTATTATATACATAAATGATTTTAAGGAAAGTATGAAAAAATATTATCTTGACATTATGATAACAAATTGTATTGACATGAAAAATATTTACATATAATAACTAGTAATTTAGTGAGTACGTCAAGTTTGGGACAAATACCCCTCCCGACTTGAAACTGAAACCTAGAAAGTACCTTAACAGTCTCGCATTTTTAGAAGGAGAACTATGGATCAGAGAGCAACTATAGCTCTGATTGTGCTTGTATTAGGTATACTCATTGGTCCCATCTGGTACCTCGAGAACGCCTTTCTGGTGACTGCAAAGATCACCATTCATCAAGTAACCTTTTGGGTGTTGCTCATTGCGGCACCTGTAGGGAGCTACTTACTGAATAAATACAAGCAAATCAACACGAGTTGGCCATTCTACATCCTTTGGCCAGCATTCATTAGCGTCTACTTTACCATTGGTGTATTCTATACCACTGGGATAGCAGATAAAACTAACTTCAATGCCCAAGCCATCGGGGGAGTTTGGGAAGAATCCTACACGAGTATCAGAACGGAGACGGTCTGCACTTCAAGTGACAAGGATGGAAAATGTACGAGCACAACAACAAATACCTACTGTGACAACTACCATCCTGATGTTTTCAAGATCGAGTTCTCCGATGAAAGCACTCACAGAATAGGTAGTAGCAACTACCGAAACCTCGTAAACAACTTCAAGAGTGAAAGGCAAGTACCGAACTCTAACTTCGGCCAATGCAGTATCAGTGATGGAAGGAAATTCCGAACAGACTATGTAAGTGGAAAGAGCTCAGAGCTCTATGTCACCTACGAGAAACCGGTTGTGAACTACATTCTCGCCGGTCAGAATCTGTACCAGACATCAGCCGAGGTAGCGAAACCACATCTAGAAAAGCTCGAAAGAGTCCCACCAATCGTGGAGCATCCTGCGGGTATCGGCCCTTGGATGAGTCATAGAGTCATCACGAAAGGAATACAAGTCCCAAACGAATGGAAAGATCGGATAGAAACTGAACTCAATAAGCTCAATGGAACACTCGGCCCCTCCAAAGAGGTGAACGTAGTGATCTATGTCGTAGATGAAGCAAGTCGCGAATTCACGACAGCCCTTGATGCTTATTGGATTCACGGGCGAAAAAATCAGCTCACCATCATCGTCGGCTCGATGAATTTCCCAAAGGTCGAATGGGTCGATGTGATTGATTTCTGGTCAACTAAGCCAGAGATCCGCATAAACCTACGAGATCAACTCGAAAAACTCACACTCGATGACCCGAAATTCATGACGGTCGTACGAGAGAGGGTTCAAAAGGATTGGGAAAGACGGCAGATGAAAACTTTTGAGTACCTGTCATGGAGTATCGTACTTCCATGGTGGCTCTACCCATTGGTCATCGCCTTCTGCCTGATTATGTCCATCCTGTTCTCCCGCCTCATCGAGGCATCACTTGACTGAAGGAAATCCAGAAATGAAAACCTCTACCAAATGGCTCATTGGAATCGGAAGCGTCTTCCTCGTCTGCTTCCTGTACGTCTGGATGACGTACAACACCGCCCAGCGCTACGAGGCAGTCATCAACGCAGCCTACGAAAACAACCAAAACGTTCTGTCGAACGCCTACTACGGTCCCCTCGAGGCCGCCAACCTCGGGGAGAAGAAGTACCGCGACATGCTCCGTGAGATGGTCACTGCGACCACGAATGGATGGCAGGGCAAGACTGGCCAAGGCGCCATGATGCTCTGGCTCGGTCAGACCTATCCAAACGTTTCGGCTGAGCTCCAGCTCAAGATCGTCACGATCGGTGAATCAGGACTGGCTCAGTTCCGAGCGGCGCAGACAGGCCTGATCGACCGGGGTCGCGAGTACAAGACATTTCTCGCAACCCAGCCGAGCGGCTCCGTAGCAGGTTTCTTCGGTTTCCCACGCATAAAGAATCTCGACGAGCTCCTCAAGCCCGTCACGGACCAGTCGACTGATGAGTCCTTCAAGGCGAAAAAGCGAGCCCCCATCCCCGGTTCCTGAACCTCGTCTCCCCGAAAAGAATCATACTACTACCTCAGGTTGTAGAATGGTCCCCGCTGGTCCGAAACGGACTGGTGTGTGGCGGAGAGCGAACCCCTCAATAAGTCCCGGACGTGCAATGCGCGTCTGGGCTATTTTTTTGCCTTAAAATCTCCCACTCAGATATCTTCCCAGAAGTCCATCGACTTTCGAGTTCAGAATCTGTCATTGCCCTATACGTGCATCAAGGAATTTTTCGACTACATGGAGTGGCACATGATTCACTTGGATGATCTCATCGTCACTTCGTGCATGACCTGTATCAAGAGGAGTACAGTCAAGCGCGATGAATGTGTAAGCAAGCTCATTGGTCGTGCCTCAAGAAGAAGCATAAGTTGGCATAGCGATAAGCCTCTCGGTGCGATAGCCGATCTCTTCGCGAAGTGCTCGGATGGCAGCACCCTCTGGAGTATCTCCTTCTTGATCGAGCGTCTCTGCGGGACATTCGAGCTCCCAGTCCATGATCGGATAGCGGAACTGGTCGATGAATATCATCTCTCCAGCACGAGTAATAGGAAGGACTATAGAAGCATGCTTCTTGATGAGGACTTCCCACGGAAATACCTTCCCATCAGAAATCCGAGTATGCATCTGACGCATCACTTGCATCCACTTCCCCGTTCATTTCACTGATTCGAGTGATACATGAGAGACGGGCATAGTATCTGGTTTTTCGAGTGAGTACGTTTTTATCATATTCATAGTATTTAAGATTAGGCTTTCGATTCGAGGAAGAGACGATGATCGAGGATATAGTCGAGGACTTTCTCTTGGACTCTATCTTTGAGAATATCGACACTCCTATTTCCGAGGAGAATATCTCGGACACACTTCCGGACTTCGGTACTCGAGAATCCTCGTGAAGCAAAGTCGACTTCCTGATAATTCCCAAGAGAAAGATCATCGAGAGGGAATCCTGGACGAGAGAGAAATATTTTCGGGAGATCTCGCGCGATATACCCACTCGGATCCCAACTTCGCATATGAGGGGCGATATCTGCACCAAATACTTGAGGGATATCATATCCATATTCACGCCGGAGATATTTCGCCTGAGCAATCGTCGAAGAGTCGATATATCCATCCATACATACCGTATCGATCTCGACTTTCTCTCAGAAATCCGCACGAGCGATATGAAGCATATCGAGCCTCTGTCTATCAGAGACACCATGATATCATTTATCAATCCGAGGGCCCGTAGGGATGATAATGACTCTTTCTGCGATCGCATCGAGGAGTTTTCCCAAGACTCACTGATGACCGAAATGATCGAGATGAGGAGGACAGAATGCTCCACCATACATGACGAGTGGTATTTTAGACATAAGAAGGTTCATTCAGGATATCTTGTTTGAGATTTCTATAAGATGAAGTCAGTGGCATCAGCATCTGAGAACGCCGGAGATCGTATCCAAGGGCTCGACGCGATACGGAGAGGATCATCGGAGCTTGTCATCATTTGAATACTGATGGACCGTTCCAGAGTCTCCAGATACGCTCGAGATCCGTGATCCATGCCTCGAGTGTCGGGAAGTATCCACCCTCTCCGACGATAGGATGAGAGAGATAATTCCTCGGATCAGCATCCAGTGTCGTATCATAGGCCCAGTTTCGTATTTCTCTATCGAGTGTTCACTCGGTATAATACCTGAGGATATCCTCAGGATTTTTGCGTCGCTCGATGAACTGATAGAGAAGCCTGTCATGATACTCGAAGATGAATGGATCCCCTTTTCCTTCGTCGACTGCCTGAGCACGTGAGAGTTCTGCAGATGGGGTTATATTGATGATCTTTATTAAAGTAGGAATTATATTTTTCTTTGCGAAATATCGAGCCAGAGAGTTCACCTGAGTCTTGTAGAGATCAGCGATCGGAGCGAGGAATCCTCTGCCATCTCCATCGATTGTATAGTATCCAGTCGCGCACTCTGTCTTATTTCCATTACAAGAGAATACTCCACCGAGGGCTGCTGCCACTGCAGGAAGGATACGTCCCCCTCGATCTCGGGCTTGGATATTTTCTTCGACGAGTCACTCTGGACTGACTCCGAAAACTTCTCGAATCATATCCTTGGTATGGATGATACTCTCACCTATCGGAGCGATCTCGTATCTGATACCGAGCTCACTTGCGAGGTCTCGTGCGAGATGCTTCGTCGTATCAGAGTTATACTTGGAGGGCATATTCACGGCTACGACATTCTCTCTTCAGAGGGCTTCGACTGCGATCATCGCGACGAGAGCGGAGTCGATCCCTCCAGAAAGTCCGAGGACGAGCGTCTTCTGTCCGATAGATTTCATATATTCACGCATACCATATACGAGATTTTCTGCGAGTTTTTCGAGACTATTCTGAGATTCTGGGAGTACTTCTTGATCTTCTGCCATATAGAGTCACTCTTCGAGTCGTGGAGCTTGGTATACTCTTTTCCCATCTCGAAATACCATCGATGCCCCATCGAATACCCAGAGTCATTTATTATTATTTTGTACTCCGGTACTATTCGCATAGATGAACTCGACTCCCTCACTCTGCCGTGCGATGAGTTGTTCACGTTTGCGTTCTTTGTCGATGCCCGCAGGAGAAGCAGAGATATTCACGAGAAGATCAGCACCGTTCAGCTTATAGAGATGTGCTGGTTGTATAGGATAGTCTTCATTCCACATATCTTCACAGATGAGGACGGCGACTCTCCTTCGTACCCCCTCTATCATGATCTCGATCGGAGTATATTTCTCACTGATATCAGTACGAGAATATCCCTCTTCGAAAGCGACATCACGAGCGGAAGTGAAGTGACGCTTATCATCGAACTTTCCATAATTCGGCATCAGTGTCTTCGGGACATGATCTCCCCACGGAGTTGGGATGAGGACGCCACCCTGTACGATATAGGCAGCATTGTACTTGCGTATACGTCCATCTTCATTACGAGTGATCGGATCGGACTTGATATTCCCCCAGATGACCGCGAGTACAGAGTCACGAGTCGATTCGATGATGCGAGCATTTTGCTCCTCAGCATATCTGACCCAAGCATCATCCTCGAATGCATCCCCTGCCATATATCCTGAGATCATGAGTTCTGTCCCGACCACGAGTCCTGCACCAGCACTTTTCGCTTTCTCTATGTCCGCGAGGAATCTTTCAGTGTTCCCTTCGATATCTCCGACCAGGATGTTTCGTTGTGAGATGGCAATCATAGAAATTATTATTAATTGTAAGTATTACACTTAATATGAGGGAAAAAATATTGCCATCATGTGGCATTTCTTATTAAGTGTTATATATAAACTATATATTCTTTATTCAAATAATGTCAAAAAAGAAAGTGAGGATTATTTCTGATTGTTGATTATTATTAACTTCCCTACCCTACCCTCAGTATCTTTTCCACAAGAGGAGCGATGGAGAGAACTCGCATATTGGCAACTGATTTTGCCCGTTCGATATTGGCGGGGATAGTATCAGTGACTATGAGTTCATCGAGCTCCCTTGCAAGTTCGATATGAGAATCATGAGGGAAGACTCCATGCGGAGCGAAGGCTCGGACCGATCTCACGCCTCTTGCCCGAAGCATCCGTGCTGCCTCACGGAGAGTTCCACCCGTTTGGATGAGGTCATCGACGATGATAATATCTTTTCCCTCAGGATTTCCTTCTTTTATAGTAATCTCACGTCGGTCTCCTTCTCCACGAATTTTAATACAGATAATACGATCTTTATGGTCTGGGAAATTCTCAGAAAATCTCTTGGCAGCACCATCATCAGGAAAGGTGATTACAGTATCGGGTGAGAGCTCGAGGAGCGAGAGGGCAGTATGTAGTTCAGCATTCACTCGAAATGGATCGAAGAGGAATCTCTCAACCAGGGCATGAATATCGAAGGTATGGAGAGACGTTTTTTCTTTGCGTCCGGACGGGATATGCGAGAGAAGGTCAGCAAAGTAGCGAGCTGTAGCGACTTCTCATTTTTTCGCGATGCGCTCCATAGTGCCGACCGGGAAATATGGGACGATGACTCGAACCTTATCAGCGTAGTAGTCGACGACAGAACGGATCAGAGCATACTGCTCGACGAACTCTCCGAGATCTGAGAAGTCACCGATATAGGTAACATCGTGATTTTCGATATCTTCTTTCACGTTATGTATAAAGAGATTGGGTGTACCGTCAGGGAAGTTTTTGAAGTCGATATGTGCTTTCTTCAGAAGCTCTGGATTGCGCTCGACGAGTGAATCAGCAAGTGCATCAAATCGTGGATGTGAGATGAGAGTTTTCATAGTGAAGAAGTTATGGATTAATCATAGTGGAGGACACTTTCGATCCGATATTTTTCAAGACTTTTTCGAGCGGGTTGATCTCGCAGAAATGGTTCATCGAGTGCAATCAGACAGAGGAGTGATTCGACACTTCATCCGACTTTTTCTATGAGACGCGCTGCTGCCTCTAGTGTTCCACCAGTGGCAAGGAGATCATCGACGAGAGCGACTTTTTGACCTGGTTTGATGGCGTCTTTTTGGATCTCGATCGAGTTGTCTCCATATTCGAGTGAATAATCTGTCCCGACAGTCGGCCCTGGGAGCTTCCCTTTCTTTCGAATCATGACAAATGGCTTTTCGAGGATCTGTGCCACCAGTGTCCCGAAGATAAATCCACGTGCATCGAGTCCCGCGATCACATCAGCATCCTGCGCATGACGAGCAAGTTCATACCCTGCATACCTCAGTGCTTCTGGGTGGGCAAGAAGAGGGGATATATCACGAAAGAGGATACCGGGCTTCGGGAAATCTGGATAACTCGCGATATGGTCTTCGAGTCGAATATCAGGAAGATATGCAAGGACTCGATTTCTGAATTTATCTGTGGTTGAGGTGATAACCTCTCTGAGAGTATTTTTTCCTGAAAGTGCGAGAAGGAGGGAGAAAAGACTCGAAAGCGTCGAACGATAATCTTCTAGATCAACCTTTTCCCGACTATACCGACCTCGAAGTGATGCTGTCTGGCGAGACCAGAGGGCGATGAGTCGATCAAGATCTTTGATATCAATACTTTTGGGATCAAGCGAAAGCATCTGGATATCTATAATTCGTGATGAAGCTGAGACGAGATTCATGAGGACATCATGTGCCTCTTTTTCAATTTCTACTTGATCTTGTGAAGCAAGAGCTTCTCGAAGTTCATAGGCTTCTTCAGAGACTTTGGAGATCACATCTTCGGGACCGATATGCGCCTGAAGTTCGAGAGACTGATATTCATGGATAAGGGAATTCATAGAAGAAAAAATTAGAGAGTAGGAATAGAAAATGAGACAGTCGTCGTCCCTTCATAGCTTTCACAGTATGCGGGAAAGTCCGAAGTGACTCGAACGTCGGAGTATCCAAGTCATGTAAGGAATGCCTTGATATCTCTATCAGCATCACTGCAGATCTTTGCCGAGAGGACGATATCTACCTTCGTCTCATATGCGGCGATCGTCTCTCGAATTTTGGTTTCAAGTGCCGCTCGAGTTTTTGCCGAGACCTTATTTTTGAGAGCTTCGAGGCGATCAGTAGGAGTCATAGAACGAAGGAGTTCTGAGGCTTCACGTGCATTGATCATAAGATGAAAAGTTAAGTGATAGAGCACGCTCACTTTATATCTTCTTTCATATTTTGCCTTCATTTTGTATTAATATGTACTATTAATATTTTTCTATTTTCTATTTTCTCTTTACATAAATAAATACTCACTATAATAAATATGTAATTATTTGTTTCATATGGATAAATTTCTCACACTTTTTCAGAGACTTTGAATCCCAGAGAAGACGACGAAGATCTATCTCGATCTCCTCACTTATGGCTCTTCATCGATCTCAGAGATGAGTCAGAGGACGACCCTTCACAGGCCGGAGATTTATCGAGCTCTCCCTTTTCTCATCGAAGAAAAACTCATCGAAGAGACACTACGATGAAAGAGAAGCTTCTATAAACCCCTCTCCCCTGATCGCATCGACGATCTCATCCATGAATTCGAGCGCAAAAATGAACCGATCGTACAAGAACTACGAAATCGATATGAACGACTTGAGAAAAATATCTCCGTCAGCTATCAAGAGTGAAAAATATGAGTAAGCCGAGTATTCGATGATATCGTGGAGTCTCTCCCGAAATACTATCGAGAAAAACGAGACAAAAAACAACTCGAACGTATGGTTATCAGCTCGAGTAAAGCCGCTCTACCGAAGCAAAAACGACTCGAACGAGACATCATCGTGATACCAAAAGAGTATGATCTCTTCGATCAAGACGTGACGATGACGATCTATGGACACAAGGTGGCATATATCGACTTCTCGAATGAATCCTCTATCATCATCGAGAATCCGATGATCGCCGATTTTCAGAAAAAACTCTTCTTACTTATACATAAACTCATCAAACAGTGATCATAAATTGCGATATGTATTCGAGATAGACTTTTTGGAGTTCTGGTTTTACTGACTTTTCTTGGATGACATTTTCTAGCTGTCGTAGCTCAGCTGCATCCAGCATAGAAAGTTGAATCAAAAGATTTATAGCATATTTTTTTGTTGCTGGTGTTTTTTTGAATTCTCTATTTTTATCAAATCCTGCTAATCACTTTATATGGAGATCTGCAACGGATGTACGATCGAATAAATCACTCACAGCACCTACACCACTTCCTGTACGATACTCATTAAATGCTCTACGGATAGTAGAATCTGTAATCCCATAGCCTATAGCAATACGAGAAAGGACGTCAAGATTTGCCTTTAATTTGAGACTGTTGACACGATTATGAAACGCAGCATTTGGATCATCATTTTTTCGTTTTGTAAGACTCGCTAGGTATGGTATAACATGTAGATCAGGAGTAAATCGAGCATTTTCGATATCATGACTAAATATATCTTCATCTGAATCAGGTTCTATAACTTTTGATCGTCAAAAATCTATAAGATAGATACGTCCATCTTCTCCGAGCATAAGATTGCGGGGATTATCTCAGACATCTCGATGATAGACTCATTGCGCATGTAATTGTCCTAAAAACTCCGAAAGTTCAGATTTTAGTAATCAAAACTCCGAGTCAGTAAATACAGGCGCCGACTTTATATCATGAAAAAGTCTATGATGCTTCCCGACACGATCACTTGGAACGATGCCAGCTGTAGTTAGTTCGGTATATAATACTTTTATAAAATCATCTGCTTGAGTATCATCCTCAAAAGATATCCCCGTTTCTTTTTCGTGCCGAGCGACTATACTCAGTCATCGTGGTATATGATCTAATTCTATATATCATGGTCGAGGTATATCGATCGAACGAAGTGCATTTGCGACGGCTGGTATATTTTTTGCTTTTTCTAGCCAATAATTCACTACTGAAGCACACATGAGGTTATATATCGTTTTTCCTGGGATATATTCCATGATAATGTATGAATTATCAGGAAGAGCAGAATCATCACTATCCTTTTTTGTTTCAAATTTTCCATACAGCTTTGGGATACTGACAAGTGTTGTAGGAGAAATCCCTGATTTTGAAAGCGCACGAAGAGCTTCTCTGTGGAGCTTGTATTCATTGTCATTATCGAATCATCGTTTCTTTACGACGATAATGTGCTTATCTCAAAGTCGAATTTTATAAATTTCTCATTCTTTTCACCACGTAAAGGGCTCACTTTTATTGACTTCATCAAGTATACGAGCGCAGATATCTGGACTTACAAAGACTTGCTCTTCATTACGAAATACTCTCCTCATACCCTTTCTCACTTCTCATTGGACCAACTCATGAGGCAAACAAGGACCTTTCATGAGTTCCATAATTTCTGATGGAAGTGTGACGATTTCAGGGCGGGAAATATGTGGGCTAGGCGTATTACTCATAAATAGATAGGCTCTTGCCTAGAAGATTTTAATAAAATTAAGATTTTCTAGGCTTTTTTATAAAAAGTTTTAATCATTCTAATGAGTTCTTTTTCAAGTTCAACTGTTTCTTTGGTATATCTCCATTCACACTCTTTTAAGTGGAG
>JANNCQ010000051.1:0-8516 GCA_031386685.1 Candidatus Altimarinota bacterium
AGTATATCATCTAACATTTTTTGCTTGAGTTCCATATATGCATAACAAGAAGGCATAGGTACAATTTCTTAGAGAATAATTCCTTACGGAATTATCTTACCAGAAAATGTAAACCTAATTGCTGCAATTATAACAAAATTATTTATAGAAATATCTTCATCCATACCTTCCGAAACGAGAGTTCATAGTCAGCAATTTCCGATTTAAACTTGGTATATCCTTCATAAGAACGTGGATCAAAGTCATCTCCCATGTGATCAAGGTCGAGATACCGATATCCGAGATTTTCTGATTCTGAGAACCACCGATCGAGAAGTGCAAGTCATAAGTGATGAGACTTGGCTCGATCATCCTGGAATGCTATAAGATATGTAGAAGTAGGTGCATCATCGAGGAAGATCGCTCCAGCAAGTATATCTCCATCTATAGAAGCGGTGTAAATACGGATATTCGCACTATGATTTTTTGAGAGATATTTCTGTCTCCAGATATTGTATGCTTTCCATTTATGGCGAAGCTTGGTCTTCTTATAGACTTCAAGGAAGTTGGCGAGACTCGTCTCTGTATCGATCGTGATAATTCATGACTCAATTTCTTTTTTGATTTTATTCCTATGTCCACGAGCATTTGAGGACCATTTTTTCCAGTACTCACGCGTATCGAGGACTGAGAAAGCTGACCTCGTCGAGTGGTGATACCAGTGTGAGCAAAAATATCCCAGATTCATATAACCTCTCTCTATAGGTTTTTCTCCTTTCCAGCCAGACCAGAGTACAATTCAGCGTTTCATACCATATTTTTCCAATAATTCCTTCGTCGGATTGATGTCACACTTCTCGAAATATGCGACCGAGAAAAGTCACCAAAAAAAATGATGGATATACGCATATTCGCCATTCTCTTCGACTTGTATAACACCCTGACCCTCTGAATGAAGGATATAGTCAAAGTACCCCTTCGAGTGAGAGCGATAATAGTGATACCCTTCGGGGATTTCTGAGCGCTGAAGTGACTGCATAGGCACACTCTATTAAAAAACTATCAGATAGCAAAGACTACTTCACTCGATCTTTCCAAAATTCAAAAACTTGGACATTCTGAGAAGATGAAAATCTCTCGCGATTCTTCGGTATTGTATCAGTCGTATAGAAAGTATCAAATGTCGAAAGGAATGCATCAGGAACTCCTCCAGCAAACACAGCATGCGGAGCAAATGTACTCACGCTACTCGCTCATCGAGCACGTACTGCACGAGCAGCCTCAATAAGTGTCCCTCAGGACCGGATATGATCATCGATGATCATGACTGATCTTCCTGTCATATCTCCTCACTCAAAATGCATCTCTAACTCCGTCGGGCTCGTACGGACTTTCGAGCAAGTGACGATCTCATATCCTCTGAAAAATCGAGAAAAGGCTTTTTTCGCTCCCGTATCAGGAAAAAGTATGATAGGCTTCTCAGTGAGAGCCCCTATTTTCACTTTCAAAATATCGGTCGTCGTGTGATGATGAATCTGGACACAAGCAGGGAAGTAGAGGACTTCTCGCTCATCATGGATATCATAGAGGTGGATATGTACCCTTCCTGGAAGTCGATCTCCGAGAGTGCCAAACATCCGACAAAAAAGAGAAGCGATACCGAGCTCGCCACTCGGAGTATCTCTCTCCATAGAGGCAACTGCGAGGAATGGGATGACGATATCGAGACGAGATATATGCGCACGCAGGAGTCCATCGAGGAAAGCCATCTGAGGGAAAAAATCTTCGACCAAGAGAAAATCCCCAATATAGGTCACTTCTTTGTCTTCTAATTCTGAAGTATTCTCAAGAAAAATCCGTGGCCAGCCATCAGAAAACTGCTCGAATCTGACGATCTCAGATCCAGAAATTTGAGTTTTGAAGTAAGCGAAGTGGGGATGGAGGAAGGTAAACATAGAAAATGGATTATCTAATTTCTCGTTCTATATTTGTTAATCTCATCCCTTGTTTTTAAAGCTGATTCTCTTGGGGTCATACCATCTTTTGGGTAAAGAATATCTCTGGAAGAATTTATTATCATACCTCTTCATTGGCTATTCTCACCTGCTTCAACACTTGCTTTGACATCACCTCCTTGTGCACCGATTCAAGGAACAAGTAGAGGAATAGAATCGCCAATAATTCCTCTCACTTCAGAAAGTTCAGTGGGGTAAGTTGCTCCTACAACCAGAGCAATCTGGTTATTTGTATTCCATTGTGTTGCAGCAAGTTTTGCTACATGTTGGTAGAGCTTTGTTCCGTTAGAATCTGTAAAATTTTGTAAATCACTTCATCCAGGATTTGATGTGCGACAAAGTACGATGACTCACTTATCAGTATACTTTAAAAATGGTTGTAAAGTATCTCATCACATATACGCATTGACAGTGACTGCATCGGCTTTGTACCTATCAAATGCTTCCACGCCATACTGCGTGGCTGTAGAACCAATATCTCATCTTTTTGCATCAAGAATCACTGGTATATTTGGATATTTATCATGGAGGTATGCAATCAATCGTTCTAATTGATCTTCTGCTTTTACAGCAGAAAAATATGCAATCTGTGGCTTATAAGCACATACCAGATCATAAGTCTGATCAGCTATTCATACGCAAAAATCGTAAATACCTTCAGCTCATCGTGGAATTTTATCTACGATAGGATCAAAGCCTACACAAAGAAGTGAGTTATTGGTCGTGACAGCTTGATCAAGTTTTTCATAGAAGTTCATAGAAGAAAAAATAATAGATTAAACTAGGCACCATATCTTTCGAAATACGTATCCATAGCAGCTCAAATTTCAGGAGTCCCAATCAATCATTCTTCTACTGCTTGACGGACCGTTCGATAATCAAGAGCTGCAACTATTTTGATTCCATATTCTCTACTGATTGAATTGAGTGCAGAAATTCTTTCAGCTCATTGTATATCCTCTTTTCATTTTTCAGTTTCTTGTCTATCGAGTATTACAACAGCACCGACGATTTTTGATTCATCTTTTTCCATAAGGTTACGAGAATCTTTTATCGCTGTTCCTGCGGTCATGACATCATCGAGAAGTATTGCTGAATTTTTTTTCATTTTTGTTCAGAAGTCAGTTCATCCCTCCCCATGATCTTTTGGTTCTTTTCTATGCGAGGCAAAGCCAATATTTTTTCCAGTTTGGTTATGATATTCTGCAGCGGCTACAGCCGCCAAGGGTATTCACTTATAGGCAGGTCAGTAGAGAACATCTGCAGTTATGTTTTTTTCTGTATCGGCAAAATTCGCTAGGAGTGCATCAACATATATCTTTGCAAGCATGGAGAGTCACTGAGCATCTTTCATGAGTTCTCCTGCATTGAAAAACCAAGGAGAAATACGTCATGATTTGAGAGAAGTACCATTCGGATAAAATTTCAGAACCCCTGCTTCTGAACAGGCTCTAATAAAATCTCTTTGAGCTGGAGAAATCTCGACTGTAGTAATTGGGGAGTTCATAGAAAAGAATAAAAAAATAAAACAATTGTATGATAAAATATTTATATTTTATTGCAAATAATTTATACTCTGCAATGTACTTATTATCTATTTATGATTTTATAATACTTCGAGCTTGCCCTTTGCCGCTTCGATACTCTCCCATCCATGTTTTTTTGCATATTCATTGGCTTCGGATTTCACGCGTCCGAAGACGCTATTGCCTTCGCGATCATACTCTGTCCCGATCTGTATAGCCGATGCACCACAGAGGGAGTATTCGTAGGCATCGACACCGTCTACGATACCACCACAACCGACGATCTGGATTGTATCTCCGAGGAGTTCATAGAATTTGCGAGCATTCGCGAGAGCGACGGGCTTGATCATCGCTCCTCCGAGTCATCCGAATCCTCCTTTTGGCTTGATGACGGGCCTGTGTGTCACAAGGTCGAGTACAAGAGTATTCCCGACCGAGTTCACGCATGTGATGAAGTCTATAGGGAAGTCTCGGAGCACTGCCGCCATCGCCTCATAGTGAGCGAAGTCGAAGTATGGAGGGAGCTTGATACCGAAAGCGGTATTTTTCTTATACTTACAGACTTTCTCGAGTATCTCTCTTGAATCATCGAAATCATAAGCGATTTGCGCTTTTCCGACGACATTCGGACAAGAGAGATTGATCTCGAGAGCCGCACAGGCTCCACGCGATTCGAATGCTTCGACGATCGTCGGGAAATCCTCGGGCTTCATCCCGACGATACTCGCAATGACGGGTTTGCTATACTTCTCTCTGAGGATATGAGAGAACTCGATATATTGCTCATAACCGAGATTCGGGAGTCCCATAGAGTTGATCGATCCGCCTGGAAATACATGATATCTGGGTGAAGGATTGCCCTCTCGTGGCTCGAGTGTACACGACTTCATGACTACATAGTCCGCATCTGAGCTCGCGATCCGCTCGAGCTCTTCGAGCGTCGTACAATTCGGACCCGAAGCATTCATCACCGCGAAGTTTTTGAAGAAAGGCATAAGGGAAAGAATTATAAATGATGAATGATAAATTTAAAAATTCAGGAGAGCTTTTAAATGGAAGGAATTACCGAATAATTCTGTCATCTCGACTGAAACATGGTAGAGTGGATCTGCGACCGGAGGGAGCCATACTCCCGAATGCAAGCATCCGACATAGTCGATGCGACAGATGAGAGGGGGAGAAATCTTGTCCTGTAAAAAACCTTCAAAAAATGGCAAAAGAACGAGTCTTCTGCCAAGAATGAAATTATCTTTCATAGTGAATTTCCATAAATTGGATTATAGGAGAAAAAATATTTTCTGCAAACTTTCATTTTGATTTTCTTTCAAAATTCTTACACTTTCTTTGTACACATTTATTCGAAAATATATGCACATCTCTCTTCGCTCTCCCTCGGACTTTCATACGCATCTCCGTGGCTGGAGTGGTGACCCGACCGATCCGAAATCGGCACGTCCAGAGGCTATACTTGAGTCAGTCAGTGCACTCCAGTGATATTATACTCAGGCGCTCGTCATGCCCAATCTCCTCCCGAAGCATATCGAGACTGCGGAAGAAGTCGATACTTACAGGGCGAAGCTCGATTCACTTCTCCCAGTAGGGACGACGCCAATCATGACAATCTCACTGAAGCCCACGACCACTCCAGAGATTATCAGAAGTTGTAGGGGAAAAATTGGTGCGGTGAAGTACTATCCCGGATGAGTCACGACGAACTCTGGTGGATCTACTGGTGACATCGATCCAGATGATGAGCAGACGAAAAAGGTATTTGAGGCAATGATCGAGTGTGGTGTCGTACTATCACTTCATCCTGAAACTACTGTTTCGAGAGATGGATTCGGTATGATCACGAAGGGATTCGTCCATCGAGCTGAGAGAGAGTTCCGTACACTTGCTGAGAGGATCGCAAGGAATCATCCGGCTCTCCAGATCGTCATCGAACATATCTCGACACGAGAGATGGCAGAGCTCATAAATAGTGGGAAATATCCGAACCTCTGGGCAACAGTGACTCCACAGCACCTGCTCTGTACAGCACATGATAAGGAGTGAGGTCATGCTTTCGAGACACACTTACACTGTAAGCCGACCTTGAAGGATCCCGAAGACCTCCTCGCGATACAGAAACTCGTATATTCTGGGAATAAGAAAGTATTCTTCGGATCAGATAGCGCTCCCCATCCTCAGGATGTGAAGGAGTGTGCTCACTGCGCGAGTGGAGTATTTTCTTCACCTGTAGCGATCCAGATAGTCACTGATTGGTGGATGAGTGAGACCACGAGTACATGGTGGGGATCACTTTTAGGAGAGACTCTCGATGAGTCTGAGAAGATTTCGAGACTCCAGAGATTCTTCGCGGATAATGGAGAGTCGCTCTATGGAAGATCTCCTATAGAGAAAACCATCACCCTCGAAAATACCCCGTTCACTATACCGGCATCTTATCCTACGAAGCTCCTCGATCTTACTATCATACCGATGTGGGCAGGGAAGGAGATCGGATGGAAGATGATTTAATGGAAATGGAGTGAGCTGAATATATAGATATTGAGAATAATAAACTTAGCTAAATAGGGAATCTCCAATCTGCTAAAAATCCTAATATACTTTTTTATGCGTCATATCCTCTCAAGCAAACAATTTTCACGATCAGACCTCGAGTACCTCATGTCAGAAGCCAGAAAAATGGATGAAATCCTCTCAAAATGAGGAAGTCGCATATTCGATGAAAAGATCATGGCAACACTCTTCTATGAACCATCGACTCGTACACGTCTCTCGTTCGAGACAGCGATGCACCGACTCGGAGGTCGAGTGATATCTGAGACCGATGTGACTTTCTCGAGTCAGTCGAAGTGAGAGATCCTCGCAGATACGATCCGCATCGTCTCTGGGTATGCTGATATCATCACTATCAGGAGCAAGAATACTGGTGATGCGAAACTCGCAAGTGAGTACTCGAGCGTCCCCATCATCAATGCCTGAGATGGATCCTGAGAGCATCCGACTCAGGCCCTCCTCGATCTCTATACTATCACGAAGGAGTTCCCATTCATTTTCGAAGATAGTCCAATCCGAGTCACATTTATCTGAGATCTCAGATATGGTCGTACCGTCCACTCACTCTCACTCCTCCTTCGGAATTTCCCAAATGTGAAGATATCATTCTTCGCACCAGAAAGTCTGAATCTTCCAGAAGAGTATCGACAAGAAGATGATGTATTCTGAGAAACATTAAGCGAAAAACTTCTCAAAGAAAGTGATGTCATCTATATGACTCGCGTCCAGAAAGAGCGATTTCCGAATATTGAAATGTATGAAGCTCTAAAAAATACATTCATATTCGATGCTGAGACTGTGAAAAAAATGAATCCGACAGCCATACTCATGCATCCGCTTCCTCGTGTCCATGAGATCACTCTCGAAGTTGACTCACTCCCTCAAGCAAGATATTTCCAGCAGGCTCAAAACGGTGTCCCCGTGCGTATGGCTCTTATAAAATACTGTCTCGAAAAATAATATGACCTTCTTCGAAAAAACAAAACGGTTTTTTGAACCCCTTAAGTCTAATAAGACTCTTTTATTCTTGTCTATTTTCAAGTTTGCGGTCTGGGCAATATACGCGCTTGTTTCAGCATATATCATAAAAAGTGCGCTTGCTGAAACTGAAAAGCTCGATAAAGAAGGACTCTACCAGCTTACTGGATATTTTATCATATTTGTGATCGTGTATCTTGTTATTTCATATGTTTTACGCAAAGTGGATTGGCCATATATGGAAAATAGCATAGAAAAATATATCTACAAGAAGTATATTCCGAAAATTATCGAACTTGATAATAACTATGTTGAATCTGTCGGTACGGGTAAGTTCATAAATATAATTACTACCTGAAAGAGACAATGGATATCATCTCTGAACTGATGTGTCCAGCAAATTACAATGATCCTTATTATTGCTCATAAGCATCGAAAGATTCGTACAGATGAAAATACTGAAAGAAGTAGGAAAACGGTACGAATAATCATGTCGAAAAATGAACTTATCCAAAATAATGGCATACAAAAATCGATGGAAGATATTATGGAATCAGTAGATAAAGTTGGTTATGCGAATGGATTTATTAATCAGGCACTTTTTGCAGTATTTAATACTGTGCGCATACTGTCAGCTGGGATAAGAGTATTTGTGATAGTATTTGTGGGCATAGGAGTTATAGAATGAAACTTCACACAGTGAGAATTTGCGAGCATACTCGCTCTTGTTATCGTATTCGAGAGCTTTCTATTCCAATCGACAGAATTTTATAAAAACTTTACCAAAGATTTCTCTGATATCGAAAAACTCTGGGAGACCCTTGATGATGCTCCAAAGATGAAATGATATGACTCATGACTCGCATTCACTCTCAATCCTCTAGACATCACCATAAAGGATATCTCCTACGGCTACAATGAATCGAAAGTATTCTCTGACTTTTCGCTCTCGATCAAACGGTGACAGAAGACAGCACTCGTCGGTGCTTCCTGAGGAGGGAAGACGACTCTCATGAAGCTCATCGCAGGATACCTCCATCCGGAGAGTGGAAGTATCTCTGTCATGGGGAATATCTTATCTGATACAGCACTGAAGTCGTACTATCCTCATATAGGATATCTCACTCAGGATCCAAGCGTCTTCGATGCGACGATACGAGAGAATCTGATGTCTGCATTACCCTCTTTGCAAAGAGGGATGCCCGAAGGGCAGGGAGATTTTGTTCTTGAAAATGGAAAAATGATAGAGCAAAATCCTCAGTCACTTCGTGACAGCTCCTTTACAAAGGAGCTTACAGAAGCTCTCCGTCTTGCCCACTGTGATTTCGTCTTCGAGATGGAGAAGGGTCTCGATACAGAAATAGGAGAAAGGGGAGTACGACTTTCTGGAGGGCAGAAACAGCGACTTGCTATTGCGAAGATATTTCTCAAAGATCCAGAGATCATCCTCCTTGAT
>JANNCQ010000062.1:0-9836 GCA_031386685.1 Candidatus Altimarinota bacterium
GTAATTCACTTGTTTTTGTAGCATCAACATCGGTACAAAAGTGTTTAATAATTTTCTTGATTTTCTGAGTACTGATTTTGCTATATGGGATCATAAAAAGAAAGTATATGAGTTACTTTCTTCTAGGCAAGAGCCTATATAAATATATAATTCCTTCTTTTCTATGAATACCTGAGTAAATTCGTTTAATACACAATCATTAGTCGTACGCTATTATTTGGATAGAAAGTATCGTACTGCAATAAGTAATCTCGTAGAGGGCATGAAAAAAAGTGATCCAATTATGGAGGAATTGATGTTTCTTATATATCAAGGTAGATTTCCACTGATGGAGAAAAAACGTGATGATGAAGAATTATTTCATATTAAACAATCGAATTCTCAAAGTGAATGGGTGATACATGCACGTGAAATTGCTCATATGGCACCATATTCACGACCATCGATCCTTCAAGAAATTTATGATAGCAATAAAGCCACACATTGGGATAACGAAGACGATTTTTGTTGTTTTCAGTATGTGGGTTTTTATGAAGGAAAAAAGATTCGGGTTATGTTTTATAATTCTGTGAGTAGAGAGGATCATAACTCAAAAATACCATATCGTGACTGGATACAAGGAGATAGGTCATATATTCGAATTTGTCTCGATTAAGATCCTTCCATTTCCACCCTCCTCCCAATGAGATCCACTTCTCGTATTTTCACCCTTATATTCTGCCCGATCTGGTAGAGTATTTTTCATTTCCGATCGATGAGAGCCCCACGTATAGAGTCGAGGATGAGTCATCTAGGGATGTTCGTAGTGTGCCCTCACTTGAGAAATATCGATCCTTCGACACCACTAGAGAGCTCGACATAGATGTTAGATTCTGTCAGTCATGAGATAGTACCATCGAAAGATTGTCCGACTTTGTCCGACATATATCGACACATATAGAGCGCATCGATAGCACGTGAGACATCTTCAGCAGAGCGCTCTTTCTCGGATAGGGAGAGTCACCATTTCTTCATATTTTTCTCGTGGATCGACTTCTCTTTCGACAGTTCGCCATGGAGATACTTCTTGATCATGCGATGAAGGAGAAGATCAGGATAGCGACGGATCGGGGAAGTGAAGTGTGCGTAGTACTTCAGGGCAAGGCCGAAGTGACGATCGATCGTCTCACGGTAGACAGCTTTCGCCATCTTCGGGAGGAGGAGACGAGAGAGTCGGTAGAGGTCACCTACTTCCCGTGCTTTTTCGAGTATCATGCGTATATCATGCGGAGTGACCTCTCCTCATATTCATATGTCTTCTCTAACATCGATGAATCATGGCTGACGATCTCCTGTCGATATGGCGATGATCTCTTGTATCTCTCGGGTCTTCTCTGCACTTGGTGCTTCGTGAACTCGTGAGAGGAATGGGATCTTCTTGGTCGCACACCATTTGGCGATCTCTTCATTGGCGAGTACCATGAATTCCTCGATCATCATATGGGCTTCATTTCGTTCTCGTTTTCGGATATTTTTTATATTTCTCTCTTCATCGAGATCGAAGTAGCACTCTGTCGTTTCGAAGAGGATTTTTCCTTCTTTTTCTCGTCGTTTCTCGAGGATTTTGTAGAGAGAGGAGAAATTCTCTAATGGTAGATGCCTGTAAGTATCTTCAGTTTTCGTCTTACGTTTTGATCCTCGGAATCATTCTACGTTACTTTCGTGACCGAAAGTAACCAAAGGTCTCGGGGGAGGAAAAACTCGTTCGCTTCGCTCATCAGTTTGCTGTTCTCATCTTGCTCAGACAGTTTCCTCCCCCGAACCCCACTGAGTTCACTGTTTTTCTTCAGAATCCTCATAACTCTTTGTGTACGATCCATTGCCACCACCGATCCCCCAGTCTGTATTCTCAGATACAGACATGCTATTTAAATCATTCACGATTGATGATTCATGAGTCATCATTTTTACCATCTCTTCCCATACTTCATCATAGATTCACTTCCTCAAACTCTCTATCACACTTTCAGTGACGAAAGATTCTCGTACTTTTCATGCATGATCGACACGCATGAGGATAGAGAGTGTAAGTTTGGGTGACCCAGGATGGAGACTACAGCGATCATTCGAGAGGACTTCTGGAAGCATCGGTATGACACGACCAGGCGTATAGATGCTCGTCCCACGGAGGTAGCTTTCATGGTCGAGATCACTTCACTCCTCCACATATTCAGCGACATCAGCGATGTGAACTCCGAGGAGAAAATCCCCATTTTCATACTTCGCTATTGAGATAGCATCATCGAGGTCTTTCGCATCAGCTCCATCGATCGTCATCGTCGGCCAAGACCTCAGATCACTACGGTCCTGATTATGGAGAGATATCTTTGCAAAAAGTCTCTGATTTGATAGCTTTTCTCCACTCGGAATAGGCAGACTAAAATCGAAATGAGAACGAACTGGAGTGAGCTTCGGGGCTTCTGGAATTCGAAGATTTTTGAAGCTTTCGGGCCATGAGAGCCTCACGCCCGCTCGGAAAAATATGATCTCTTCCATGATGCGTGGATCTTTCTCTGATCCAAAATATCGAAGTATGCTCACGATACCATTTCCGATAAAACGTACGATAAATATATCACCATCAGAGAATTTTTCTGGGACTACTTCACATATCACTTTGGCTCAGCCAAGGCTCTCGAGGATCTTATAGGCTACCTTGCCTTGAGTGATACTCGCTCGCATAAGAAGCTCTTCACCACTTCTTTTTATGAGCTTCGTCGGCTTCACTTCAGCGAGCTTTCCGTCTTTCGAGGCCCGAGTGATACTGTACTCTACGAGATCACCATGAGTATATCAAAGTGCTTTTGTATGAAATACATAGTAGAGTGTCCCATCCTCAGTCTCGATAGTGATACGTTTCTCGCTGAAAAGTATCTTTCCCTTCCCTGATCCGAGTGAAGGGAAAGATCTCTCTCTGGAATGATAGAGTTTTCGAGATGGAGTTTTGGAAGGGATCATATACTATACGCTTGTACCATCATATTCGAATGTCGCTTCTCACGCAAGAAGTGCTCAAAGTCATCACATGACGTGGGATATCATCGGTTGTGGGAATTCATCCTGGGTGAACCATCCGATATCACTATGGATCTTGGGTTCGAGGTTTTCTGGTACACCTTCCCAAGTATCGAAGAGGAAAAGAGTATTTCTCCTATCACCATCGATATAGTGAGCATCTATAGTGATACTAGCAAGAATATCGGATCTTTGTATGTCCACTCATATCTCTTCCTGGATCTCTCTTTTTGCCGTCGTGAATATATCTTCATCTGCTTCTTTTTTCCCTCCAGGAAATCCCCAGTAATGTGGCCAGTGACGTGAATTACTGGATCTCTGTATCAGTAGAAAATGGGATCCATGACGAAGGATGACTCAGGCAAACTCAGGGAAAGACATGAAAAATAATGGAGTGTAAGTAAGCAAAGAGCTTTTCTAAAGTGGTTTCCCCTTTCAGATCTACTATAACCGGAAGAATCTCGCCAGTGCAATTATAGGAGCAAAGAGATATTTCCGAAAGAAGGAATTATCGATACAAAGCGTGATCATGAATGCTCCTATAGCCCCAAGAATCCATCCACCGAGAATATCTCCAGGATAGTGTACTCATCCGATCACTCGTGCTGCTGCTGTCGCTCCACCGAATAATACTGCTCCAGCAATGAGAAAAGGCTTCGGACAAAATCGAATCAGCCCTACGATGAGTGCTGCGGTGAAGAGGGCATGTCCAGAGGGGAAGGAGTTATCGAGTGGGTGAGGGATGAGAGGAGCTATAGCTCATACGACATCTTGCGGACTCGGACGCCATTTTTCTACTCCGAAATTAATCACTGTATAGAAAAAAAATGTGAGAATAATCGTGAAAAATATCTGGAGTGACCATATTTTCCATGCGTTATCCTTCTTATAGAGTCCAGTAAACCACAGATACAAGAGTATGAGAGCACCATAGATGACTATAGCTTCACCTACAAACTGTATGATGGATGCATATTCGGGTCATACGAGAGAGCGTCCTTGTATGAGGAGTTTGGTATCGAGAGCTAGAAAATATTCTATCATCGATCTATTGTATCAGAGCTCCTTCTTTTACCAAGAGTTTTCAGAAGAAAAGATTGACAATATTCTAATATGATTAAAATCATAGGATGAATATCCCTGATACACGCCTTATACTCGCGGGTCTTACCGCTGCCGCTATGCTCTTAGTCGTCGCTAAAAAGCAAGAAGTAGAGGATGTATTCGTTCCTCCTTCGCAAAGAGCTTCACTACTTCTTCAGACAGTCCTTTCTCATGCACCTCAAGCAGAAGCTCTCTATAAAGCAATCCTCAATAAAGATGCTACCGTAGCACCATATCCGATTAGCTGAATTCATGTTGTGACTACTTTCGATCCCGAAGGACATATACATGTAGTATGACGATTAGAGCGGAGAGCTGATGGGAATTATTATTTAACTGCGTGATGAGAGAGTATGTATCTTCCCAATCCCCTCGCAGAAGAGATTATCAAAAAATCGAAGTAGCCTAAAATATATAAAATAATCCTCTCAGTATTGAGAGAATTATTTTATGATTATTACTTTACGAATTTCACTACCGCTTCGAATACACTCGGATGAGAGATGGCCATATTCGAGAGGACCTTACGGTTGAGCATCACACGCTTGGTATAGAGTGCATGGATAAATCCAGAGTAGTTCATTCCAAGTGGACGCACCGCATTATTGATACGGACATTCCAGAGGCGACGAAAATTTCTCTTCTTTGCTTTTCTTCCGATATAGGCATTTTGCCCAGCCTTCATAATAGCATTTTTTGCACGAGAGTAGACGTTTCCGTTCATTCGGCGATATCCTTTTGCGAGAGCAAGGATATTTTTATGTCTTTTGTGGGTCATCACACCACGTTTTACGCGAGTCATAGGGGAGGAGGGTTAGTATTGTATTCTTTTGAGAAATATGAGAGGAGGTAGCTACTATCTTCCATAGGGAAGTGAGACTCGACACTCGAGCTCATTGGTCACTGAGACGACTTTTCCATATTTATCACGACCTTTTGCCTTTGAAGACTTATTCTTGAGGAGGTGACGTTTTGCTGTTTTATCGAGGATGAATTTTCCGGTTCCAGTGATTTTTACACGTTTTTTTGCACCAGAGTGGGTCTTGAGTTTCATGGGAGGGGAAGGTTAGTGAGATTATTTTTTAGGATAGAGCGTGATATTGAAGTTGCTTCCTTGCTTAGCTATTTTTTGGGCAGGGTCTTTCTTATAGACGGATTCGAGCGATATGATGAATTCTTCAATCTTTTTCATGGCGAGTTCTTCATATTGATTCTCACGACCACGGAGCTGGAGAAGGATTTTCATAGGGTGACCCTCTTTTGCCCATCATTCAGCCTGTATACGACGTACATCAATATCATGATCTCCTATCTTATAGGTGAGCTTAATCGTCTTTACTTCAGTTTTTTTATTATTTCCTTTACTTCCTGCTTGTTGTTTTTGTTGTTTGAAGAGGTGTTTGCCATAGTCCATCATTTTGACGAGCGGCATACCATCTTGCATACCCATCTCGACGAGATCGAGATCCTGTTCTCATGCCATATTCAGTGCCGCATCCCGTGTCATCTTTCCGAGTGATTCTCATGCATCAGTGATGACCATGAGTTCTCGAGCGATGATATTTTCATTGATGCGTTTTTCGTTTTTTTTCGGTGTGAAAGGTCGATTCATGTATTATTCGTTAGTAGACTTCACGAGTTTCGCGAACGAAGACTTGCGTCGTGCAGCTGTATTGGGATGAAGAATATTCTTTTTTTCGAGAGTGTCAATACGAGAATACACAGCTGAAAGAGCTTCAGCAATCTTCTTCGCATCTTTTTTTTCATCTTTGAGGAGCGCTCAGAGGACTTTGACACTTTCTTTTGTGAGCTCTTGGTAACGACGATTACGAGATCGTTTTTTTTCACTTACCTTGAGGGCTTTTTTTGCAGACTTCGTGTTTGGCATGAGTTATTGATACAATATAAAAACTTGGCTTCTGCCAAAAGTAGGCGAATTATATAAAAATGAAGGTTCTTGTCAAATGAAAAACAAAAGACTTTCCCTCTTAGGGAGCCTTTGCTCTTCTAAATTCTGAGGAGATCGTATTCATATGCTCTTTGATACTTATTGAGGAGAATAAGAGTGGGAAATTCTCATAAGCGAAAATATACCTTATTTGATACATATTTGTATACACTTATACTGATTCTATCATGACGGCAAGAAGTACTTCTCGTGTAGGTGCATCGATCATGCCGGTCTGACGAAGTCCATACGATCTCTGAAGATTTTTCACTGCTATGATTGTCGGACCACTCATGACGCCATTTTCTCTTCATTTGAAATATCATTTTGATTTCAGAGTGATTTGAAGATTTGTGATATTCTTCCCACTTTCACCGCGCTTTGGTGATCATAGAGCAGAGACTTTATTACTTGCTACTTGATAATTGTTTTCCCACTCGTTTCTCGCTGATATGAGGAGGGCTTTCTCAGATTCTATTTTTTCTATCTCGGCATCACGCAGTTGTACAAAGGTATTATGTTCGGATGTGAGTGTCGCTTTGGTCCTCGGTCCATACACTCATGCTCCATCTTCAGTCGAAGAGAGTATGATAGCATGATCCTTCTGGAATTCTATAAGCATAGATCGTATATCCGAAGTGTCTGCACTGTATCCAAGGTCGGAGAACATAGAGAGTATCTCAGGACTTAAGTAGGCAGATGAGGTACTTGATGAGACCTTACCATACATATTAAGATCTACCTTTCCCGTATCTATATCACGAAAATTTAGAAGAGGTAGATTCGTGTCAGTCGTGATCGTACCAGTGACTTTACGTTTTCCCCATACCATTGCTCGCCTGAGTCCTGATTCACCAGTACCCATCCATATATCTATGCGGTCTGAGGTATATCCACGTTCTCAGGCTTTGACTATAGCACCACCGCGATCTTCTACTATACCGACTCCGAGTCATTCGAAGTCGATACGCGTACCGAAATCATATGTTTTGGGAGCGGCGACCATCCCGACGAATACTGGCTTGCCACTTGCACCGCTTATTCCTTCTCCATTGAGAATCTTTTCGGCCTCATAGTTTCCTTTGAGATAGAAATTTTGATTTGGAAGAGGTGAATAATACGCTGTGACGATGAACTCTTGTTTGAGTGGTGCAGCATAGCCGCTATCTCCATGAAATGAGAAAAATGCAAGAAATGATGCAAATATATAACTATACTTCTTGAGCGAAGGGATATTCCAAGAAGAAGAATTTTCTGAGAAGAATATGAGTGACACATCTTGGCGAATGTGGGCTCTGAGGAGACTTGAGGAACTGAGAGAGGAGGGTGAGTACATGTATAACGATTAGGAATAAACGTTCTTCATATATACAGCATGATTCATCTTGATTTACAGCGTATTCTTTTTTATCAGTAAATTTTACCGATAAAGAAAGCATAGCACAATTTTGTAGGATATGACAAGAATATTATATTGACATAGTGAATTTATATTTTTCATTCCTATGAATATGCTATTTCTTCGATTATTATGAATTATTAGTATTCCTTATCCATATTGGATTTCAGAGGATACCAATTATCATAATTATCTTCCTATGAGGGAGGCATGGTATCGAAAAAGAATAAAAAATCAAAAAATTCTTTGCATTTCACATACCTTTTTATATACTCACGGGGCTCTTGCCGTTATTGGCAAAGAATTTTCAGAGTTCCTCGAATATCGGAGAAACTCTCTAAAAAAAGAGTATGGCGGCCATAGTTTAGTTGGTTAGAACGCCGGACTGTGAATCCGGAGGTCGTGGGTTCGAGCCCCATTGGCCGCCCCATAATAGAAGGTTAATAGGTATGAAATACTCCCCTCAATCTAGAGAATGAAAATATCTAGGGCGAGAATCCGAAGCTGAGACTTGCCCCAAGGCAAGTCGAGTCGAGGAGAGCCGGCACACGGCGGAGAGTGTGGAGCCCCATTGGCCGCCCCATTAAAAAATTACAATTCTTTTATTTTGTAATGTTTATTTCTTAATTTTTCTATTTTTATGTCAGATTTTGCAAAAGATCTCGCAGCTGCTGCACCGATCCAATCCTTTCATATAGGAGAAGTCGTCGCAGGTACTGCTATCGTCGCGAATCAGAAGATGATTCTCGTCGATCTTGATGGCCAATTTACGGGTATCATCACGGGTACGCACATGCACTCATCGACGGAAGATTCGACAGCGATCGCCCCAGGTACTCGTATCGAATCGATCATCATCGGAGAAGATGCTCGCTCTGGACTCATCCACCTTTCACTTCGTAAGGCGAGTCAAGCGAAGCTCATCGAGAAGCTCCACTCAAACTTCGACACCAAAGAGATCATTACGGTCGTCCCAAATGAAGCGAACAAGGGAGGTCTTCTCATCGATCTCGATGGGATCAAGGGATTCATCCCAGTATCACAGCTCACCCCTGAGCACTATCCACGCGTGGAAGGTGCCAATGCTGAGCGTATCCTCGAGCATCTCAACAAGCTTGTCGGAAAGCCATTCCACGTCCGCGTGATCAATGTCGATCAAGGAGGAAAGAAGATCATATTCTCAGAGAAGGCAGCGATCGAAGAGAAGCGTGCAGCGGCACTCCTCACGATCAAGGTCGGAGATATCGTCGAAGGTCATGTCTCAGGAATCCTCACTTATGGACTCTTCGTCACATTCCATGGAATCGAAGGTCTCGTACACGTATCAGAGATTGACTGGGGACATGTAAACAATCCTCATAAGCACGCAAAAATCGGTGATAAGGTCACAATCCAAATCATCGGTATCGAAGGTGAGAAAATCTCTCTCTCGATCAAGCGTCTTAAGCCCAATCCTTGGCAAGTCCTCGCTGATAAGTACCAAGTCGGTGATATCATCGAAGCTCCGATCCTCCGTCTTTCTCAATTTGGTATATTCCTCGAACTTGATGGTGCGATCTCTGGTCTCATCCATCTTTCAGAGATCCCAGCTGATATGTCGAAGAATCTCGAAGAGAAGATCCATGCCTGAGAGATGATGAAGGCGAAGATCATCACCTTCGATCCGATTGCGAAGCGTATCGGCCTCTCTCTGAAAGCTCTCGACCCGAACTACGTTCCATCTGCTGAAGTCCCAGAGATCCCAGCAGAAGCACTCGAAGCGTAATTACTCCTGTCATTCCTGCGTAGGCAAGAATCTTAGGTGAATGAATGAGAAGAAATCCTCCAGAAATGGGGGATTTTTTAGATAGAGAGAATCCTATAAAATAATTTGCATTTTCCTAAAAGGTCGCTATACTCCGCAAGCATTTCCAGTGTAGGAATACATGCATCCATAGCTCAATTGGAAGAGTAGCGGTCTTCGAAACCGTTGGTTGTAGGTTCGAACCCTACTGGGTGCACCACAAAGTTCTCGATGAATATCTGGCCTCACAGATTTTCACTTAAGTCGTTTCTTTGATTTCAATTATTTTGCCCAGGTGGTGGAATGGTAGACACGTACGTTTGAGGTGCGTATGCCTTCGGGTGTGTGGGTTCAAGTCCCATCTTGGGCACCATGAAGAAATGAATTTCCCTTTCGATAAGATTGGGATTTTTTTTATAACAACTTTGAGAAAACCCCACGCCTTTTAAGGCTGGGGATGAATCATGCCGTTGCCTTTCGAACGAACAATCACAGAAAATACACTCTGCTAAGAGTGTATTTTTGATTGTGAGAGAGAAAGGATATGC
>JANNCQ010000077.1:0-18242 GCA_031386685.1 Candidatus Altimarinota bacterium
CTGTTCCTGTTCCTGTTCCTGTTCCTGTTCCTGTTCCTGTTCCTGTTCCTGTTCCTGTTCCTGTTCCTGTTCCTGTTCCTGTTCCTGTTCCTGTGCTTCCTGAAGATGTCGAATCTCCATTACAAGAATCATCTGTGAATGATATTGTAATGACGACATTATCTTTCTGCGTTCCAGAGTATTGATACGAGTCGAGAAGTACATTATTTGGATCTTTTAGGTATACCGATTCATTTCCGGTATTATTGAGTACTATCTTTGTCTCAGAATAGGGGAACTTCCTACTGCTATGTGAATCGAGAGTCGTACCACTCGGAAGTATAAAGGTCTTCCCACTAGCATCAGAGAGACTATAGTTTCAGATATCGATAGAAGTACATCCAGTATTTCGGATCTCGATATACTCTCAGAGGGTATCGTCTCCTGCAGGATTCGGGAGGAGAGATTGAAATACTACAGAAGCGAAAGCCTCTATAGGGATGAGAATGATGAGAAGAGCAGCTAAAATGTAGCGTCCCATATGAAAGAAAAAAGGGGAAGATTTTTTCTATTGGTATTCTGCGAATAATCTCATTATAAGAAAATATTCTCATTTTCAAGAGATGGTTTTGCTTTTCATCTTGATTTTTTTATACTCGTATTTAATATTTATATACACTCAATTATGCAAATAGCCATACTGACATGAGGGATATCCGCGGAAAGACCAGTTGCTCTGAGAAGTGCTACAAATATGCTGGAATGGATAGAAACTTCTTGATATACCGCAGATAGTTATGATCTTCCAGAAGAGATAGATTTATTTCTCTTGGTATATAAGAAATATGATCTCGTCATCCCTATTTTTCATGGGCGATACGGTGAAGATGGGATAATCACATGAATGTGTGAAACAATAGGCATACCGATAGCATGATGTACTTCTTGAGTACATGCTCTTTGTATCGATAAGTACCATACAAATTGTATAGTGGAGAAACTCGGGATAAAAATACCAAAGACATGGATCCCCTGAATTCCCCATCCTACGAAACTCCTTCCTGACGAAAACCAAAAATATCTTGATACTGCCCTGATAATCAAACCAAACCAGTGATGAAGCTCACTCGCTACGACGAAAGCAACGACGCTAGAAGAGTTCAAGCTGGGTATCCAAGCCGTAGAGGATGTGATCGAATCTCTGACATGAGAAAGGATGAAGCTTCTATCATCTAGTGATTCAAAAGGATATACTCGGAGATTCCCTCATCTGCAAGATGTTCCTATGGTTCAAGAGTGTATAGAATGAAGAGAGTTCACGGTATGAGTCTATAGAGATATTTCATGAACTCATATACTTCCTATCATAGAGATTATCACTCTCAAGTGAGAACTCTTCGACTACGAAGAGAAATATGAGACTGACTGATCGAATGAAGTCTTCTCTAACTTAGAAAAGTGACTAGAAGAAATGCTGGTCGGGCAAAGTACTCATATTTATGACTTTCTCGGATGTCGTGGAGTCGTACGTATAGACTGGAAATATAACGGGAAGGATATATATTTTCTCGAAGTAAATACTATACCAGGATTTTCGAAAGCTTCTCTTGTACCAAAAATGTGGAAAAAAGCCGGAAAAACAGAGAAAGAATTTATAGAAATGTTATTTGTTTAGAAATACGCATGAATTCGAATTAATTCTCATCCTTTCATTTCTTTATAGGTATGAAGATATTCATGCAATATAAATTTTTCTGGCATTAAAAAGGGGTCATATACGAACCAGGCTCCATCGACCTTCTCTGCAATAGCCCTATGTCCATAAATCCTTCACTGGCTTGAATTACTCGACAGAAACATATCTAGAAAATTGGCATTTGCAGGTAAACTATCAATGGAGCAAGCAGAAATGTATCAGTAATTTTCTGTAAAATAAAATTCAAGAAGAGTATTATTTTCACCCTGTGGAATTCTTCTTCAGAGGAACGCTGCTATTTCCCTTGATACCTTTCAGCACAATGTAACTCCTGATGAACCAACTTCTTGAAAGTATCAACCTAAGTTAACTTTTCAATTGCAACACTCAGATTCACGTGGTAAAATATTTACCTCAATAATCTATGAGTGTTATGACTCAATCATTCAAACAGCTTTCAATCTCTGAGAGAGAAGAAATAGCTATACTTTTTAATAAGAAGAAGTACTCTCTCAGAGATATTGCTCTTGCCCTCTCTCGAAATGTCTCAACTATCTCTCGTGAGATTAAGAATAATTCAGTGAAAAACAAAAAAACAGGAATCATCGAATATATAGCACAGAAAGCTACTCTCAAGAAATACCAAAGAAGAAAATACTGTAAAATTACACTGAAGAAAATCATATCTCATCCTGAACTGATTCATTATATACGAGAGAAGATAGGTCGAGATGATTGGAGTCCAGAAACAGTGAGCAGGATGTGGAATAGAGACCATCCTGAGAGTGACTTTAGCATCTCTTGGAAGACTATATACCAATATTGTTACTCTGCCTGATGACAAGCTCTCTGTACTCATCTCTACCAAAAGAGATACCCTCCAAAGAAACAAAAACATCCAAAGACCAAGAGGGTACTTATCCCAGAACGAGTATGGATTGAAGAAAGACCAGAAACCATAGAGCATCGTGAACGCATAGGAGATACAGAGTCAGATTTCATCGTTTCAGTCAAAGGAGATACTATAACACTTGCAACGAATATAGATCGTAAGAGTCGGTATTTGCAAGCAAGACGTTAGAAGAGAGAACCTGTAATGAAGCAAATACAGCCCTTACGGATATGATGAATTTCTACAATACAGAAACAACACAAATACATTCTGTGACACTCGACAATGATATAGCTTTTCAGCATCACACTCAACTCAGAGACAAGATGCACATACAAACATATTTCTGTCATCCATTTCACTCATGGGAGAAGTGACAGATAGAATATGCTAATAGACTTATACGAAGATACATACCAAAAAAATCTCATCTTGCGAACTATTCACAAAATGAGATTGACAGAATTCTAGAAAAGATTAATAATACTCCAAGAAAATGTCTTGGATGGAAAACTCCTATCCAAGTTCTGCGAGAAGAGGGTGTTGCAATTGGGGGTACAATTTAGGCAAAGGGGAATTTGTATATTATACATAATAATTATATATATAGTCAACTGCTTGCTTTTTGCAAGTTTTTTTATATATTCAGACTATGAATTTTCTTCTTCTCTTTCTTCTTCGATTCTTTGCTCGAGCCATCATCCGTAAGCATGAACCCTATATCATAGGCATTACTGGTACAATTGGGAAGACAACACTGACGACATCAATAGCGAGCTATCTGAAGACCGTGTATGGCGAGAGTGCTGTCGGGACTTCACCATATCACTATAACTGAGAATATGGACTTCCTCTGACGATCATCGGAGCAAAAACTGGTGGCAAGAATCCTTTTCTTTGGTTCTGAGTATTCATAACAGCTATTATCACATATTTTCGCCCATATCCAAAGTACCTCGTCCTCGAATATGGTATCGATCACCCAGGAGAGATGGAATATCTCGTATCCATAGTACAACCTGATCTAGCCGTGCTCTCACCAGTTGCACCGAATCATCTCGAGCAATTCGGAACTTTCGAACGCTATAGAGCGGCGAAGCTCCTGCTCATTGACTCTGCTAAGACTCACACGATCGCTCATGATTCACTAAAAGGGTATATAAGTAAGGAGAATACTCACTATTATGGAAAAAATCCCTCTTCTGATGCATATATCGTCTCTGCAGAGCAAAATCTCGAAGGGATCAATGCAGAGATCATATCGAATTCTAAAAACTACACCATCACACTTCCCTCCTTCTGACTTTATCAAGTAGAGAATATCCTGCCGATATATATCATCTCTTCCCTCCTCCAAATAGATGAGAATAATATCGAAGAGCATACAGATATATTCGTACCTGAAGCGGGGAGATCTCGGATACTCAGAGGAAAAAACGAATCTGTCATCATCGATGGCAGCTATAATGGTGGATTCGAAGCAATATGTCGATGACTTGATTCTCTCTTGCCATTTGTCTCGACTCATCGTATCATCTGTCTTCTCTGAGATATGCGCGAACTCGGAGATCATACAGAGGATATTCACAGAGAGCTCGCGAGCTACATGATCGAGACACTCTCATCGACATCAGATATATCACTCTGGATCGTATGACCCATCATGAAGGAGTATATCTATCCTCTCGTAAGTGAGCATATCCCTACGACAGACGGACTCTCGAGCCGATCTCTTGGGAAGGAGATAGCGGTATTCATCGAAAAAGAGCAAAAACCTACCATCATCTATGTGAAGTGAAGTCAGAATACGATATTCCTCGAAGAAGGGATCAAAGAGCTCCTCGCAGATCCAAAAGATATTTCTCTTCTCTGTAGGCAGTCAGAAGAATGGATGAAGAAGAAAGAGGAGTTTTTCTTAAAATTATCGAAATAATATTATTTCTTAAGCTTGATATTATAAGCTGAAGGATTTTTTAGCACATATTTTGTCATGCGAAGTCATGAAAGGCTATCTATGATAGCTTTTATATCTTTCAAATTACAACTTGGTACACTATGTTTTTGCTCACCTCCAGAATTACCGATTATATCCAAATAAAACGGAAAGAATAATGCTCACTGTTCATGTACCGTAAGACTCTTATTATCTGGATCACAGGTTAGTCGAGTAATATCATGCGAAAGATATGGCATAGATCCATCACCTACTTTAATACTTTCTATTTCTCATGAAGCTGAGATAGATACTCTATTCCAGTCTTTATCTATAAATCTCGCTACAACAGTACCTATTCATGCACATAAAGTGAGTGCAGATAGCGCCATCCCTGCTGATTGTAAATTTGTTAGTTTTATTATTTCTCTTCCACTTGAAGTAGTACTAGGAGAAGGAGTGATCATAGAATTATATATTAATCAAGTATTTTATATATATAGTCAACTCCTTGCTTTTTGCAAGTTTATTTCTATACTTCCAGAAAAAAGTACAATAGCATGATAGTCCTATAGCTTCAGAACGATTTACTCCAAATAAAAACTATCAAACTAAAAACTAACAAACTCCACCTATGTTCTCTTTCTCTGCTATCAATCTCGGATGTTCGAAAAATCTCGTCGATCTCGAATACGCGATCGGCGAAATACTGAAATACTCTGATCGTGCACCGATAGAGTTCCATGATGATCCAGAAGACCCTCATGCTGACTACGTACTCGTCAATACTTGTGGATTTCTCTCCTCAGCTCGCCAGGAAAGCGAAGAGACCCTGAGCTACTATGACTCCCTCGGGAAGAAGCTCATCCTCATGGGATGCTACGTAAGCGTGAAGGATGATGTATTCCTCGCAGGGCTCCAGAATCTCGTCTCGATCGTCCCATTCATGAGCTACTCGGTCATCGAAGAGCTCGTCCTCGGGAAGAAGTCGAAGTTCAACCTCTCTGCTATAGTGAAAGCCAAGCAAGCACATAAAGAATCCAAAGAAAAAACTCTCTCGAAATATCTCGCTTCGATAGAAGCTCCAGGAAAGGGCAAAAAAGCATTTGTCTGGAGAGGAGATGAAGTACGCGCCTATATGCATGCTCCATTTGGATATGAATATCTGAAAGTCGCGGAAGGCTGTGATAATAACTGCACTTTTTGTATCATACCGACGATCCGTGGTCGCCAGCAGTCTCGTCCGATCGAAGCCATCGTCGAAGAAGTGAAGCTCATGCTCTCACAGGGCATACGTGAGATACAGATACTCTCACAGGATACGACTCGCTACGGGACAGATCTCTATGGGGAAGCGCGGCTCATGGAGATGCTCGAAGCAATCGATGCTGTAGAATGAGATTTCACTTTCCGTGTATATTATCTCTATCCTGATATACTCACCCTCTCTCATCTAGAAAGATTACAAAACCTGAAGAAATTCCTCCCCTATTTCGATATACCCTTCCAGCACGCGAGTGAGAATATTCTGAAACTTATGTGACGTCACTATGATCGAGCACACATTGATAACTTTATCGAATATATCAGAGCGCACTTCCCTTCTTCATTCATCCGTACGAGCTTCATCATCGGATTTCCAGGTGAGACCGATGCAGATTTCCAGATACTTATGGACTTCGTAGAGAAATATCGATTCGAGTCAGTCGGAATATTCCAGTATCATGATGAAGCGCTCGCTGCTAGCTCTAAACTCCCAAATAAGGTAGACGAAGATATCGCGAAGAATCGTATAAATATCCTGAATCCTCTCCTCGAGAAGATCTATACAGAGAAAAAAGAAGCACGAATCTGAAAAAAACAATACGGATATATCATGGAATTACGTGAGAAGAGTATCATCGTCCGTCCTGAGTTCGCTGCTCCAGAAGTCGATGAGTATGATGAGATAGATGTGGCAAAAATCATGTCGTCATGAGAGACTCATATAGGACAATACGTAGAGTACACTCTATAATCGCTATGGAAATACTTCGTACATTTCCATGATTTGAGATTTTCATCTCTTCAAGAAGTGATGGCGACTTTCGGGAGCGATCGATCTCCCCTGAGATTCTCCGTCCGGTACGTCAGATGCATCAGAAGGATATCCATGAGATCAATCAAGAGAATCGAGATATTTCTTTTTCTGAATGTGACGGAATATATACGAGATCACCGGGTATCATCATAGCAACGGTCTGCGCTGACTGCCCAGTGATCATCCTCATGGGAGAGGGTGAATGTGCAAGCCTCCATAGCGGATGGCGTGGGACGAAGGTTCATATTGCTCATGCTGGAATCGAGAGATTTACTACGTCTCGAGAAGATATACGAGTCTATATCTGACCGCATATTGGGAGGCACTCCTATGAAGTACAGAGTGATTTTCTTACATATTTTCCGAGAGAATATTTTATATTTTCAGAGGAGAAGATCTACTTCGATATAGAAAAGTATATCATCGATGATCTCATCTCTCTCGGTATACAAGAGCAAAATATCATACAGAGCCCTAGGGATACTTTCACTCATCATGATCAATTTAGCTATAGAAGAGATGGAATGATATGAGTCGGTATAGTAGGAGTCAAGATGTGCTAGATGGCACCTAAGAGGTTTCTCTCATGATTCTATATAAGAATGTGTGTAAATAGAAAAGGCAATCGAATCTTTCGAGAAAGGGCAATTTTTTTTGACCATATGATCACAATAAGATACAGTAGATTGATATACTTATAATATTACCATGTCCAATAGTCCTCTCATCGAGAAGTATCTCCAGCTTATCGATGAGGTCGTCAAAAATCGTATCACTGATCTTCATATAGGAAGTGGTGATTTTCCGTATATCCGTATGACCAATAGAAATGTAGAACCTGTGTCGAGTTTTGGAAAGCTCAATATCGATGATATTATCGAGATTATTTGCTACATGAATCCCCTTCTCGATAAAGAAAAAATCTTATGAATCACTACAGGAAATAACTTTATCTATGAGAATGATGGAACTCGATTTCGTGCGAATGTATCAAAGAATCAAGAATGAGTCAGCGTGGCGCTTCGTACGATAAAAAAAGATCTTCCCACTGCTGATGGCGTCTGACTCAAGCATAATCTCTTAAAGCTTCTCCACGAAGATAAATGACTCATCCTCATAACATGAGGAACATGAAGCGGTAAAACGACGACTCTCATGGCAATGGTAAACTATCTCAATGAGAATTATCACAAACACATAATCACGGTCGAAGATCCAATAGAATACGTCATAAGAAATAATAAAAGTCTCATCCATCAAAAACAAGTATGACGACATGTATCGACATTCGACCAAGCTATACGCGATGCGATGCGCGAAGATCCTGATATTCTCGTTGTTTGAGAGATGCGTGATCAGGAGACGATCTCGGCAGTACTGACTCTTGCTGAGACAGGACATCTCGTCATTTCTACCCTCCATACCAACGATGTGATCCAAGCATTCGATCGTCTGATCTATGCTTTTCCTGCGACGATGCAATCCCAAGTACGTATCCAACTTGCCCTCGTACTTCTTGCTGTCATCGGTCAGATCATCCTCCCAAAAAAAGATGAGTCTGGAAATCTCGTAGCACGAGAAATATTTATAAACAATGACTCTTCTCGAAATATCATCATGGAAGGAAATATCAGTCATCTCTACTCAGTCATGGAAACAGGAAGTCAAGATGGACAAGTCATGATGCAACATGCGCTCATCGAGCTTCATAAAACGAATCAGATAAGTAATCGTACCCTTATGGAACATATAAAGGATCCAACGAGACTCAAGGAATATCTCCAAGATATACAAGATAAAATCGATGAAAACTAATTAAAATGAATCTCATAAAAAAATCTCTTTCAAATGAAAGAGATTTTTATATATTTGTGGTGGCGAGACCCGGACTTGAACCGGGGACACATGGATTTTCAATCCATTGCTCTACCAACTGAGCTATCCCGCCTAAAGGTGGATGAATTATAGAGATAGAGGGATAGAAATCAAATCAAAAAATAAAAAAGTTTGCAAATAAATAAATTCATAATTTTTCATAGGACTTTTGTGCAATGAAACCCATCAAAAGCAAATTTATTTATCTTTTGCTATTGAGATTCATTTTTTTCCGAAGAGTCGTCTCATGCTTCCACATAATCTCAAAATCCTCATCCTGCTCATGGTCAAATCAGAGAAGATGTAAGACTGAATGAACGAGAAGTATAGAGAATTCTTCTCGTGGAGAATGTCAGTATTCTTTTGACTGTGTGAGTATCTTGCTTTCTGAAAAAAGGATTTCACCGGCAATATCGGCTTTCTTAAGCCGACTAAAATCTTCATAGTAATGAAATGAAAGCACATCCGTCGTTGCATCGATTCATCTATGATCACGGTTGAGTAGTTGGATTTCACTATCTGGGAGAAATGCTATATGGATAGTACCTTCTTGGGGTATGGAAATATCGCTCGATATATGATCGAGAATTTTAGATATATCTTCATCGTGGATATGAAAAGAATCTGGAGGATGGATTATAGCAAATGAAAACATTCTCGGGGTAGTAGTATTAGTTCTTGATGATTCTGACTTCTTCATGGAGATTGATCCCATATTTTTCTTTCACTTTTTCTTTCACCAGATCTCTGAGTGCAAGGATATCTTGCCAGGTTCATTTTTGATCATTGATGAAGAAGTTCCCATGACGATCACTCACGCATACTCAGCCGACTCTAGTGCTCTTGAGTCAAGCTTGATCGATGAGCTTCCCAGCGCTGAGAGTCTCTATATGACCTCTCTCTCATACGAGATTTTCGTTTCCTCCGATCCAGTCATGATATTCTTCGAGTTTTGGATTTTTGAAAAATGATCCACAAGAGAGTCATGGTGGTTGTTTCAGTCTTCTGAGAGCTTGGAGATCAGCTGGAGTACAGGATTCATAGAGATTTCATTCTTTCGGTGAGATATCGAGGAGCATTTCTATGACGAAAAATCTCTCATCACCCTTGAGAAGACTCTCTCGGTACCTATATCCAAAATCATCATGCTTATACGTGGATATGGACCCTGATTCAAGATCGAGGATTTTTGCTTCTCTGAGTATATCTGTCATCTCGAGACCGAAGCATCCTGCATTCCCGATACAGGCTCAACCCATAGTTCCAGGAAGCCCTACCCATGGTATGAGTGTCGATACACTGTAGTGCTGATAGAGTGCAAGAGAAAAAGAGGTACTACCTTCACCACTATGTACGACTATATTCATCGTCCCATCATTATCGAATGGTTCAGTATATCCCGTATATCGATTCCGTATAAATATACCATCATATATATCAAACGCAAAGAGGCAATTCGTCCCTCAGCCTATGATGACAGTGGGTATTCCTGATTCTTTCGCAAACCAGAGTACTTCAGGAAGAAGTAGGATATCATCATAACTCGTAATATCAAAATAATATTTCGCTATTGCCTCAGTCTTAAAGGATGAAAGGAAAGAGATATTAAAATTCTCTTTGAGAAAATGGGGGAGCTTCATGTAGGCTATGATATTCGGAAGCAGAGGAAAATCAACCAGAGTACAATATAATTTCTATTTTGATTTCATTTGTATCACGGGATCATATCCTCCCTTTGACCAAGGATTACAGCGAAGTACTCTCCCGATTCACTTACCGAATCCTATAATGACTCACTTTTTTTCGAGAGATTCTATCATATAGTCACTACAGCTTGGTATATGCTTACAGTATGGTGGTTTATCGAGTGCTTTGGCCCATATCGAGTGATCAGGAGAGAGATATCGCTGATATTTGCGCATGAGAAATATGAGAATTTTTTTTATCATTTTATTATTAAGGCTTACCAGTCTTTCCTCTCGATACCAAGTTCGAGAAAATCTCGACTATCTTGTATGATATAAGTCTCATAGGGTTTTTGCAGATATTTCTCTCGGTTCTCTGATGACTCCTGTGTTCTCTGATTTGCACTTTCGATCTCAGGAGATGATCCACTCTGACTCTTACTTCCTATACCTTTTTCTGGTATACTTTCTCAGGAGACTGATTGCGGAGATCACGATGGCATAAGTATCTGAGCAAGTTTCATCCTCACTCGAATATTTTCTGCTATAGCAAGAGATTGCTCGTAATACGATATAATCTCCTCTTTGGATCCGCTTCTCGCGTAAAGAGTATCTCCGATAATTTCAGTACGGTCAGATTCTTTCCCGAGTATATGAGAAGATTCGAGTGATTCGAGATTTCACGATCCGTAGGAGTTTCGAAGTTCATTATATGCTATCTCAGCACTGTATCTCGAAGACAGTTTTTGAAAAATCGATGGAAAAAAATAAAATAGAGCATTTACAGATATATTTCCCACCAAAAAAAGAATACTGAAGATCAGGAAAGTCTTGAGAAATATATTCTTAAAAAATGTTTTATTTTTTGTGAGCATAGGGATGGAAGAAATATCAGAAGAGGATACAGAGTGTTCCAAGGCTGAGAAATATGAGCTTCCTCATATCAGTGAGAGGAGTAGGGATGATCTCTGTGGGGAAGTATCAGAATATCTCCCTTTCCACTAAAGGAGCACTATAGAGATTACTGAGATTTATCAAAGCAGATGGCTCATATCCTACTACCACTTCTTGACCAGAAAAATATTTATACCTACGATTTCCATCACTATCATAACCGAGTGGTATCTTCCCACCACGTGTCGTACCGATTCAGATCAGAGAAAGGGTAAATGTCCTCGAAAGTGTGACAGTCGAATCAGCACTCTCTAGGCCTCCATCAGAAAGGAGAATGATATGAATGGGTATATCTGAATGCACATAGAGAGAATTCGCCAGTGAAAGAGCACCCATAAGATCACTTCCTCCATAGAACTCTACAGGAGTCATGTGTGAGACTATATTTTTTATATGATAATTATTTCAGGAGAATGGAACATCGACACTCGCATTTCGTGCATAGGTGATGAGTGCATGTTCACCCGGGATTATGTCGATCCCATCTTGGATCAATTTTTTTGCAAGATCGAGACGACTCACCATGAGTGTATTCTCAGATGAAGGGATATCTTCTACCGCCATAGAAAGTGAAGTATCGACGATCCAGAGAGTCCGCATCTTTGAAGGAGTATTCTCGAGTATAATATATCTATACAATATCATTCCTATACCGAATAAAAGAAAAATAGATCCAAGGAAGTATCGCTTATAAGAAAAAATAGAGCGCAAGAAGGCAGAGTTAATAAGATAAAAACTTGAAAGGAATAGTAGAGGTTATTTACTTTCCATTTTTGTTTTTTGGAGTCCTGGTTGTCTATACCAGGATACTGGAATTGTCTTCGAATCACAACCTGCTATATCTACTATATATCGAAATGTCTTGGATACGGTTCATCCAATGGGCGTATCGAGGGAAAATGTAAATTCTCGAGCTGAATCGCTATCACTCACTGTGACTCATGCAGTTGATCCTGTCAATGTTGCAGATTTCGGTACGAGGATACGCATAAAAGTTATATTTTTTCCTCTTCATTGTATAGTAAGCATTTTATCGATTTTCGATAGATCACTGATTCCTATCAAATTGAGATATTTTCGGATCTCCATTTCCACGAGTTTAGTGTAGGTATGTTTATGGGTGAAGGTAAGTTTATTGATATATTTACAAGATCCGATACTGCTCGTCTCAGCAAGATATGAGCGCTCTATAAGTCTATCAGACTTGTTTCCTGAAAGTGAGGTCAAGAGGGGATAAGCCCAGTTTGAGTCTGTAAGACTCGATCATGTGAGAGTCATTCATGAGAGATCATCCTCTTTTTTTATCGAACTCCCAGAGACACTTATCTCTCATATGAGATTATTTGTATTTCTTCTGTACTCTCACCCCTCCCAAGGAAGTGGTTTTCTCAGAGTCGAGAGATAACGGTCGATCCTATCATTTCTTGAAGCAAAAAGTATCTCTCCATTTTGGATATACGTTTCGAGAGTATTGATGACTTCTTCATATGCACGTTTTTCATAGATTTTCTTCGCAAATGCATCGACAAATTTGCGAAGTATATCCTTCGCTGAAGTCTCTTCATCATAGCGAGATTCGACGAGAGTAGACATGAGGAGTGAGAAGTTTTCTGAACGAAAAGGCTCAATAATTCATGAGAGGTTCACAGGTCATACGTCTTTCAGCAAGTCTTCGATGAGCCCCTGATGGAGCGCTATACCTATAGTGACTGTCGGATCACCAGATTTTTCGATAAATGTATTCGCCTTCTCGAGTGTTTCGCGGAAATCTGGATAATAATTCACATCCCGAAGTCCGTAATTTCCTGATATCAGGGCGAGTCAAGGTGGAGGTATCTCTTTAAACGGATACAGATTCCAATCATAATAGTAGACATCATCCGTACGATAGTCCTCGATATTTCCATGAAATACCGTAAACGTAATCACAGAACCTGGAAATCCTCCATTTGCTCGTATCTCATCTCGATTTTGATTGAGCACCATATACCTCTCGGGAGTATCAGATCATAGGAGCGCAAGGATATCTGACTCATGCGCAATATAGTATTCGAGAAGTTCACTCACCTTAGAGAGTCCTCTTCCTATATGAGCGATCTCTTGCGACCTTAGATGATCTATCGAGCTTGCTTCACTATACTTTACTCAGGCTTCTTTGAGTGATTCAGAAAGATATACTATACTCGCATGATGCTCTCGCATCCATGAAGTCGGCTCAGATATACCTAGAGATACAAGTGGGCGGATATCGGTCGCTATAGGCCTATAGGCTGAATCGGTTGGATCAGCAAGTCTCGATATCGTCTCTCAGGAGAGCGTATGTGGAAAATCAGATACGATATGGTCGAGCCCACGAGAGAGTGAGAGTCAACCATCGAGTGCTATACGAGCCAGTGCGATATCTCTCCCGGGAAATATGCGAAATGGCATAAAGAGAAGATTTGCTCGTTCAAAATTCCCTCGTGATGATCGAATCAGGGTTATTGCTTGACTCTGATTGGTGACATTTTTCAGGGATAAGAGGTCATCGTAGGCATGTTCTATGAGTGACCTTGTGTAGAGCAGTATAGGTACGGTAAGACTAAAAAGGATTCAAAGAGAGAGTATGATGGGTCGTCGTTTTTTCTTGAGAAATTTGGAGCTCTGTATTCCGATACGACGAGCATGAAGCGACCATGGAAGAGATCTTCGATAGAGGTCGCTATATTTTTTCTCGGATGAGAGAGTACCTCATCTCACATCGAGAGCTCAGTAGGGTATAGAAAGTGTCGGAAAGAGATCTATGGTATATCATCGCTTTTCTCAGACGGGTGAATCTGTGAGTCCACGCTTATATGAGAGCGTCGGATATCCGATATCGAGAGTATGAAATGATTGGAATCGAAGAATCGAGAGGATACGAGGAAGGGAGAGATCGGGAGTGAGAGATTCCTTAAGAAATATGGTATCCAGGAGTGGCTTCGTAGAGCGTATCGGATGGAGCTCAGAAATAGGAAAAAAACTCGAAATATCGAGCAGAGACTCACCTCCACGCAGAAGATCAAATGATATAATGCCATCTTGTCTTTTCATAGAAGGAATTATAAGAAAAAGAGGGTCTATTGCAAATACTGTGATGAAAATAGCCATTTTTGGAAATATTGAGTAGAAATCGGATCTTATTTCAAAAAGAAAAAATTTATAACGTAAAAAATGGATTTCAGGAGTATTTCTCGATTTATAGATGCGAGATTCTCGATTCTCGAGTGATCTTCAAAAAAAGTGAGATTTTTTGGAGAATAGAAGATTTTCGTATATAGTATAGATCTAATCATATATTTTTATGAAAACAAAAATTGTATTACTCATCAGTATCTTTTCTGCTCTAAACTTCATTTCTATACCTCATTCTTTTGCTGCATGTACAGCGAAGTGAAGCGACTGGAATAACTGTCCTGGTGAATGATATTTTGCTACTCCTGCATGACAGCAAGCCGCACAAAAAAATGGACTCGTCATAGATCCAGCTACTTGATGATACTCTAAAGCAAGTGTGGAAGCCTTTCAGTCAAAAAATAATCTTTCCCTAGATGGTAAAATCTGAGGTCAGACAGGCCCACTCGCTTCAGCCCAAACTCTTGGAACTATTGCTCCTGGACCAGGAGGCAATAATACTCCATTAAGTCCTACAGGACAAGCAGGAGCTATCACTCCAGCGTGAGCTAGCACTCCTGCAGCAGACTGACCTGTGAATGTGATCGTCACTGAGATGATCCCTGGAGCAAAGTGTACTTGTATAGCCATCAATAATGAAATACTTGATTCAAAAGATAGTGTAGCAATGGCAAATAGTGATGGGAATAACTGTAAAAATCCTCAGACTCGTAAATATAGTTGTGAAGTTGCGAAGTGACTCGGCGGATTTCAGAGTATATTCCGCGAGATCACGAGATGGGTCGTCTATATCACTATGCTTCTCGGAGTGATGGCGATAGCAGGTGCGGGCATCCTCTGGGCATGGGGAAGTGAGAGCGAAGAGTATACGAAGAAAGCAAAATGATGGGTGATGAATATCCTCATCGGTCTCGTGATACTTTTCACATTCCGATATATACTCGGATTCTTGGCTCCTTGGATATTTCAATAGATTCGAGATTACAGATTCGAGATTACAGATTTTAGAGAAATATCTTCCTGAAAAAGGGAGATTTTTTTGACTCTCCGCTTTGTTTTGGTATGATGAGTATCATATCCTCTTCTCCTATGCCGACGCTATATACTATACCATCCTGAACTCTAGAATCCGATATTGCTCACCTGAGAGGATATAAGGCGTATCTAGAATGAGCTTTGATCGGGCAGCCATCGAGCAGTGAATGAAGTAGAAGGGTAAATATGATCTTCGGGAAAGTGTTGAGTGCCATGAATAGGCTCATATCCGAACAGGTACTCCCAGGTAATGTAAAAGAATTTTGAGAATTTGAAGTATTCATGGAGGGATACATCAACTGGAATGATCCATCTCCACCTGATAGGATAGAGTATCTCATATCTCTCGTACATCAAATCCTTGAACGTATCGACATACCTGCCAGTAGAGCAACTCAGTCATCATAATCCCCCTTCTATGTCCTCACAAAACCTTATCACCTGTCCAAATTGTGGACATCAGTTTTCTCTCTCCGATGTCCAGAAACATGAGCTCGAAGAGATGCGCGAGAAGATGAAAACAGAAGTCGAAGCTGACATGAAGAAAAAGGCCTTCGGCTGGGCACAAGAAGAGATCAAAAAAGCGAAGCTCGAAGCTGAGGAAGTCGGAAAGCGGCAGACCATAGAGCTCGACTCTCTCCGCAAGCGCGATGAGGAATCAAGAAAAGAAAAGGAACAATTTTTACGGCAACAAAATGAATTTGAAATGTTAAAAAAGAATCTTGAGATTGAGAAAGAACATGCAAGAATTGAAGAAAGAAAGAAGTTGGAAATAGAATTTACAAAACAGACTGAGGATAAGTTAAAAAATGCTCAGGAACGCTTAGATATAGAGACTGAGAAAAAGCTTCGCGCTAAAGATGAACAAATTGCTCAGATGCAACGTGCCATAGAAGATGCAAAACGTAAGTGAGAACAAGGTTCTATGCAGATCCAGTGAGAGATCCAGGAAGATGCCCTGAAGGAGCTCCTCGAAGCGAACTTCCCTATGGATAGTATCTCCGACGTCGAAAAATGAATCAAGTGAGCTGACATCATCCAGGAAGTCCGCAATATGAATGGTACTGCATGAGTCATCGCCTGGGAATCGAAGAATACCAAGGCATGGAGTGATGGCTGGGTCGAGAAGCTGAAGGAAGACCGCCTTCGTGTGAATGCCGACGTCTCTATCCTCGTGACGGGAGTACTGCCGAAAGAAGTCGAGAAGTTCGGTCTCTACAAGTGAGTCTGGCTCGTCGAGTGGTCGTATGTCCTCCCGATCGCTATGATGCTCCGCGGTCAGATAGAGTCCATGGCTCACCTCCGCACGAGTCTCGTGTCGAAGGATGAGAAGATGGAAGTCCTCTACAATTATCTCACCTCTGCGAAGTTCAAGGATAAGGTCGAGAATATCATCGACGCATTCCGTCAGATGCAAGACCAAGTCGCCGAAGAGCGTCGAGCGTTCGAGAGCAGGTGGAAGAAGCGTGAAGCCCTCCTCGAACAAGTCATCAAGAATACGTCTGGGATCTATGGTGATCTCGGTGGAGTGCTGGGTGGCAAGCTCGCACAGGTGGAGTATCTTGAATTGGGGGATGGGTTATAGTATTTTTAATATCTTAATTTATGAATCCATACTTCTTCTCCGACTCTGATGGTGATATAGAAAAAGAACAAGCCAAGTCAATATTATGAAAAACTTTACAAGAAAGCGAGAACTTTTTATATCTTATTTGAGCAGGTTGTTCAGTAAAATCTTGATGAAAGACAATGAAAGTAATATGGACTGAATTCGAAACTCTTATACCAAACTTTGTTAAATTAAAAAGTGATGCGTGATACTCGGTATGAAATAATTTAGAAGATTTACTATCACAAATCAAAATTACTGAGGATTACCTTGTAGCTCGATGAAAAAGTGCAGAAAAAGATGAAATGAAGAATTTTAGAGAAAGTATTGAAGATAAACTAATGCAACACTGTAAAAGTGATATAAAGATTTGACCTGACTCTAAACATGGGATGCTTGTAAATAAGTCTTCGCAATCTAGAAATTTATCATTGCCAAGGGTAAAGATTTTTACCTTAAATTATGATAATTTATTTGAAGTTGCATGAAATGAATGAGGATTTACTATTATTGATTGATTTAGTTTTTCTTTACCACGGACTTTTAATGGAACAAATTTTGATCTTGATATTATAAAACGAAATAAAAATTACTTAAATAAAGATGATAACTTTGAAAGAAAAGTTTTTCATCTTTATAAGTTACATGGTTCAATAAATTGGGATGAAGATTTAACTACATGAAAAATAATTCAAAAAGACGCTGCAAAATGAAAAATAATTAATCCATGAAGTTCAAAATATGAAGAATCCTACATGATGCCATATTTTGAAATGATGTCGCGGTTCCAACAGGAATTAAGGAAAGAATCAGTGACTTTAACTATAATTGGTTACTCTTTTGCCGATAAACATATTAATAGCATGATAAATGAGGCCTTTAAAATTAATCCTTCCTTAAGAATTATAGTTGTTGGTACATCTATTTTTGATCCAACGAAGAAAGTACTTATAAGTTCAGAAATAAATATTCTCAATCAATGACTACTTCAATGAAGAGTATTTTTATTTAATATGTATTTTGAGCCTTTTTTAGAGCTAATGCCTTGAAAAGAAATAAAAACTAAAGATGAAGAAATAATCGAAAAGTTAGCTCAATTAACAACTTCAACATAAGATATGGCAATTAATTCTCCATTCGATAATAGAAACATCATTTGATATATTTCAGAGGTTACACCATACAGTATGAAGGTTCACTTTCCTGACTCAAAATTATAACAACTTTGAGAAAACCCCACGCCTTTTAAGGCTGGGGATGAATCATGCCGTTGCCTTTCGAACGAACAATCACAGAAAATACACTCTGCTAAGAGTGTATTTTTGATTGTGAGAGAGAAAGGATATGCGTA
>JANNCQ010000078.1:0-2093 GCA_031386685.1 Candidatus Altimarinota bacterium
TACGCATATCCTTTCTCTCTCACAATCAAAAATACACTCTTAGCAGAGTGTATTTTCTGTGATTGTTCGTTCGAAAGGCAACGGCATGATTCATCCCCAGCCTTAAAAGGCGTGGGGTTTTCTCAAAGTTGTTATAAATCATCAAAATTTTCAGCAGATTGAATTTCTCGATATATTTCGTGTAATTTATCAATTTTAGCGACATCTTCTCTATCAATTCAAAAGACAATATATGCACTCCGAAATTTACAACGATAGAAATAGGAAGTTGCCATCTGAATAACATAAGATTTTCATTTTGATTTTCTCAGTACCTTCATTTCTTGTAAAATTGCTCTCACAAAAGCCAAATAATTATCAATAGTATTAGCTCACTCACCCAGATGATCGATATGAGTTTGGCTAATTCTTTTTGGGTTTCTCTGTCGTGCAAGAAAATCCGGATCTGAAAGAATATTTCTCACGAGTGCTACTTGATTATTTCGAATAGTTAAATATCAGTTCTGCCCTTCTATCTGTCATTCTTGATGAAGAGTAGGAATATGAGGATTAAATCAGCTATTATTTCGAACTAACCTATCATGGTTTATAAATTGTTGTTTTGCAGAATGACTATTCATAGAAAATAGTAAAAGTAATGATAAAATTATAGTCTCAGGATAACTATTGTCAATCGAATGTTCTTTTGCATTCGATCCTATTTCATATAGAATAACTTTTCCCTCTATCCTTACTTCTCATAATGAATTTTTCGCCTGATTTCACTCTCATCGGCGTCATGCTCCTCGCACTGATCGCCCTACTAGAGCCACTCACGACTCTTTCTTTTTATTCGAAATTGCATCCCGATGCAAGCCAGAGAGAGTATCGGAAAGACGGAGCACGACTCGGGCTTGTGCTCCTCATCGCGATGCTCTCGACATTTTTCCTCGGGCAGTATCTCCTCGCATTTTTTGGGCTGAAGACGGAGTACTTCCGTATCGCTGGAGCGATTATCCTCTTTTTTATAGCATTCTCTATGGTGAAGTGAGAAGAGGCAGATGCCACGAAGATCAATAAAGTCGAGTGAGATCATCTCATCCATGAGTACCTCAATAAGTGACTCATCATACCGCTTGCATTCCCACTCACCTTCTCAGCTCCCGGCATGGCCTATGTGATATCGATGCATGGAAATGGGGTACTCAATGGTACAATAGCCATACTCGCTGCTGCGATCATAACTGCCCTTGTCGTCATGTTTGGCGGGAATGCTATCAAAAAACTCTGAGAAGCAGGGACACACCTTATCATCCGGATCCTATGACTCTTTCTTATGGGTGTTGCGATACAGATACTTGGAGAGATGATATTTCTCCTCATCAAACAAAATTGAATATAAGAATGAAATATTTCTCTAGATTTTATCTTTCTGATAGAAAAATCAATCACTCTACATTTCCACTATTTCGTAAAACTCGTTGATCGGATAGAGTATTTGTATCTAAAGATCTCTGAGCTTGATCCATAATAGGAACACTTTTCCCGAGTGCTTGTAGGTAAAGAAAAGTTACAGTTCTCCCTGGAGTGAATCTGGTCGGATCTGCAGATTTAGCATCTACTTCTCATATTCCCTTTTCCAGGAGAATGATCCGAGCCAATTCCATAAATAATGTATATACTTTTCAAAGACGACCTTGTTCTGATGCAGGTAAAATTTCAGTGCCACGCAGATACCCGTAAGGAGTAGAATATCCTAAATCACCATTATCTTCTATACTTTTCATTGTTTCTAAAGGAGAAAAAGTGATGAATCCCGCTCCATCCGCTGCCATATACTTTTCCCGCAATTGAACTATAAAGTCTGCATACTTCGGACCGTTCTGTCCGAGCCCTTGGATAAGTTTTTGGCGTAAAGAGTCTAATCTCTCCCGATCCACAGTATTTTTTGAAGGATTGAATTGATCTGACGACATAGTAAAGGCTACCCCAGCCTAAAGGCATGGGGCTTGCCCGTTCTCGTATACACGAAGTATCTATTCTCCTTCTAGGAATTATTGTCACTGATCATCAATATATTTCTTTATCATCTCCTCCTGGTGCACTCCTACGGA
>JANNCQ010000079.1:0-6685 GCA_031386685.1 Candidatus Altimarinota bacterium
TACGCATATCCTTTCTCTCTCACAATCAAAAATACACTCTTAGCAGAGTGTATTTTCTGTGATTGTTCGTTCGAAAGGCAACGGCATGATTCATCCCCAGCCTTAAAAGGCGTGGGGTTTTCTCAAAGTTGTTATAAATAAGTCAATATAATTTTGCAAAAATTCTTTTAAAAGCAATATGCTATATTTCCAATTCCTCTCATTGAAGAGTACTGCTCGGATATCATCGATTCGGCAGAGTCCGAGGAGGTCGAGCGCGCAAACAATATTATCCAGAAGATGAGTAAGCGGATTGGATAAAGATTTTTAGTTGACTTTGTATATTTATTTGATATGTCTATGATAGATATACTTTATGCAGAATACTCTCACCTTCCCCAACTCTCGCGTAGTCAATCCTCATCGTGAAATACGAGCAAGTAGCACTCCTGCTCAGGTAGTTTTCGATTTTCAGAGTATCTATGCAGCTACTCTTAGAAGGAATACCTTCCAAGAACTTATGGGTCATATTGATCTGATCTGATCACGCTCGACTATGACCATCAAGACTCGAAATGAGATGTATAGTGTCATCATGCTTGCACTCACCGAAGAGCTAAAAGCCCTTCGCTATAGACTCGACTATGATGCGATCATTGCTCTCGGATACATAGTGCGTACAGTGACAGACAGGGTAATCGAGATCGAGCCAGGGGCCTTTATATCTCCCGAAATAGAGCATTTACTCACAGAAGAGATGCACCCAGGAGACATGGATATATTGTTCTATGTATTTTCTGAAGATCGGAGTAGTCATCCAGATCTTGAGTATATGAAGAATAGTACTTCGCAATTATTTTTGAAACTCGCAGACCTCGTCTGGAAGCAACAGGGGAGGAAAGGAGAAGATCTAGAAATGCTCTACGAACATATCGGGCATACCTTCCCACTGGTTATCGATATCGTGAAGACATATATAGCAGTCTTTCGCTCAAAAGAAACTACTGGAGCGAATATATAATTCGTGCCTATAGGTTACTCCGTTCTACTACTCGAAGAGCCGATGAACAAAATCATCCCTTCTCGAAATGAAATTATGAAGTATATAAGCAATCCACTAGGGTATATATTAGGATATGATCGATATTTAGGGTGTCTTCATATTCCAGAGAAGTGGCGGCTAATTACTCTCTATTTCTTATATATCAAATATTTGATATATATTATAACATATGATACTATTAGAATAATCTAATTCTATTTCTATGTGAAAGTATCGTATTCTTACCATCGGGATTATCATAGAGAGCCTTTCTATGATGAGTATATCTCCCTTTCTCTATGCCGAACCATACTCGAATCAACTACAGCAGACGGTGACGGTCGCAGATATCGATATTCAGTATGCTGGACAAAGAAGTACGACCACAGATATGTCAGGGAGAGTATTTAGTATAGAGAATGGTCGATATGTTCAGGCGCCTTCCTCCCAGGAAAATACTTCTCCATGAAAACCCTTAAGTACGAGTATATTTAAGAATGCTTTTGATTGTATACTCACGAGATCTATGCTCGACTTCTCTGGGAATATCCCACTAGAACTCTATACTCAGTACCATATGAATCCTTCCTCATGTATGGACGGATCCGTTTCATCTACGACGCTTTGATGATTCGCCATAGCACAGACAGATTCATTCATCACTATATGATCCTATACTATAGAAAAAACTAATCATGGTCGCCCTCAAAATCCTGTCATAGAGATCAATCCTATGAATTACTCGGCTGATAGACCTCAAGCATGGTCACAGACGACTCTAAATGCTGACCAAAGTGAGACGGTAGGATGGTATTATAACTCTCTCTGAGCTAAATCAGAGTGAGATTATCTGGGGCTCTATCTTCCATTTGCCTCGGACTATAGTCTCATCTTAAGTATGGATCGATCTATGCTCGATCTCGCAAGCTGGGGATATTCGACGATCAACTATCCACTCATGATCTCTCGAGACATAGGGAGTGCCTACTATTGGACAGATCATCCGACAGGACAGACGGGCTATATGTATGGAGTCTACTCTGATCCTGTTGCAGGAAAGAGCATGGAAATCAATGTAAAAAGTGACGCTAATATGATGCTTCCAGTACGATTCATAAAGTGGTAATAAGGATACTTTCTCATTTTCCCCTCATTCTCAGAAAGCGAGGGGATTGTTTTTATGAAAATTTTCTCTATACTATCTTCTATGAAAAATACTCCACCTCCTCACTTTCTCGACGAAGCACTCGAAAATACAGAGATAGACTACTCGAATACCAAGACATTCAGGAAATACTGAGCGCAAGGACCAAGCAAATACGGAAAATGAGGATCTCGTGCATACAAAGCTCTCGGACGAAAACAAGCGAAAAAACAACCAAAAAAATAGAAAATTCACTTGTAAAAAAATCCTGATTTTCTATACTATCAGTCTACTAACTCTACTTATATGACTACTCCTACGGACTCAGATGCATCAGCTCATACGGAAGAAGAGATCGACGCAGTAGAAACTCCGAAACCACATATCCCAATCCAAAAAGTCTCACGATTCGGGAATCAGCCAAGCAAATTCGGGAAATGACCCACTGGAAATAATCCCATGGGGAAGCAGCGTCCAGGTCGTTCCGCTGCACGAGGAAGATAGAAGATATATTTGATTTATTATCGAAATAGATGGAAGTACTCTTTCTGACTCTATCATCTATAATGAGAACATATATACCCCCTACCCGAGGTAGGGACGATTAATCATTCTAGAGAATATAATTCTATGGTATACCGTCATATTCACAGGCTTCTCTTTTGTCTTTTTACCATTCTCTGCATAATTATAGTGATAGAAAGCAAAGGGCTTGGTGTTTATCGGTGATTTATCGGGGATATATGCATCATCATGCTTCTCTATAGTTTTTTTATGAGTATAGGTGATTTTTCTCTCATTCGACTCACTCTATTCGTCGTACTGATAGGATACTTCTTCGAGTTCCTTCAGTATCTCCGTATTCTCGATTCTATCGACTGGAATAATAATAAGATACTCATACTTATACTTGGCTCTGTATATGATCCTCTTGATCTTATCGCATATACTCTCTGAGGTATCCTGATATATCTCCTCGATAGATACTACATTCGCATTCACTTTTCGAAAAAACTTGGCTAATACATATACACTTATCCGATCATCTCGTCGTACTCTCAGTATACAGATAGACAAGGAAGCACACCTCATCGTGCGAGCTCCTCTCCGCTATAGTATATCGAAGATCGAGGAGTTTCTTGATCTGAAGCAATCATGGATACAAAAACATCAAAAAAATATCTCTGAACGCAGAGAAAAGCAAGAAATTGAAAGTAAATATTATTACCTCTTCTGAGTCAAGTATGAAAGATGAGACATGAGTGAACAGAAAATCATAGAACTCTCAAAGGATTTTCTTCGAATATATCTCAGAGAAAGAATTCCAGAACTCACTTGTGGTAAAGTATTTCAGAGAAATATCGCGAATATTCGCATAAGTAGTGCACGAACCAGATGGGGATCATGTAGCTCCCTCGGGAATCTCTCATTCTCATACAGGCTCGTCGCATTTCCAAAGGAGACCATAGATGCCGTCATCATCCATGAGCTCGCACATCTGACCCATGCAAATCATGGAGCGAGATTCTGGAAACTCGTATATACATGGATGCCTGAATATGAAGAGCGCGTAAGAACACTGAAAAAAATCTCCCCATGAGGAGAGATCGATGTTTTATTCTAGAGATTTTGCTGTAGCTTCTATAGTACTGACTATTTCTTGGGCTTTAGGTGAAAGTGGCAGCACATAATCCAGCACGAGTCTTCAGGACTCCAGGACTATTGTCTTCTCTCATGGAGAAGCTGAAAGTCCTGACTTGTAATATGTTACTTTGATAAGAGATTTCTCATTACTCAGAACTCAAGATGCAGTGAGATCTATAGTGAGTATATGTGTCTTCTTATCCTGAGAGACAAGTCCCTGGAAGTAAGCATACTTCGGAAGGACGAGTGAATACTTAAATGAAGTATTCGTATAAAGCTGATATTTTGTCATATCGAGCTCACCTCCACTTCCTATCATTCCTGTTGATGAAGATACTATGACAGAGGATGGGTTCGCAGGAACAGATAAAGGGGTACTAACTCACGAAAGGCTCGTATCTATGATCGGAGTATCGACAGCTGTCTCACACTTTCCGACACGTGCTACTGCTATACCAGCAAGTTTCGACTCACAACTGTTGGTATAGGTTTTTTTATTTTTTCCGCATACTGGAGCATAATCTGTAGGGCATGGTGGGGTCTTGCTCTCATCGAACCAAGATCTTACTATCTGTGGATTATGAAGAACCCGGGAAGGAAAATAGAAAAAATACTCACTGATACAGAGTACGATTAGCATGATGACTGCTGCTATAAGAGGAGAATATGATGATACTGGAGGGAGAGGAGCTTTTTTCTTATACATAGAGTGTGTTATAGATACCTCTATAATCTCGAAAAATACAATAAATGCAAATTTTCTTTTTTACCAATGAATAATTTCTTCTCATTTCGATTGAAGGAGTGTATTTATCTGAGAAAATGGCTTCGATCAGAAAAAACCCGCATGAGCAGAAAATGGACTCGGGTGCGCAGAAGAAATGATATGATGTTTTTTTATATCGATGAGGGATTTTTTCGCAATTGCGTAGTTGCCCCAGAGAAGAAAAATAACTCACTCTTTTCTTTCTGAAAGCGTACGGATGATGCTATCAGTAAAAATCTCCCATCATTTATTTTTATGAGATGCCGGCTCCCCTTCTCGTACCGTGAGTACACTATTGAGAAGGAGTATTCACTGCTCTGACCAATCAGTAAGATTGGTATTTCTCCGCTCTATACCCATATCTGATTCGAGCTCTTTGAAGATATTACGAAGGCTGGGCTGAACCTTCGAGCCATCAGGGAGAGAAAAAGAGAGTCACATAGCAGCTCCTGTCGTGTAGTATGGATCTTGACCCAATATGACGACCCTGACTCTCTCGAAAGGAGTCGTATCAAATGCTCGGAATATATCCTTTCATTCGGGAAAACATTTTATGGTAGAATATTCTCTCTTCACAAACTCACTAAGATTCTCCCAGTAGGGTTTCTCAAACTCAGAAGATAGAACTTCATACCATGATGGATGAATAGGCACAATCATGAGACGATTATAAGCACTCATACGAGGAATGCAAATGTCTATGCGATTTTCTCGACTTCACGAGAGATCTTCACTGAAGAAAAATCTTCCACTGTATATATTTTTACTGACTTACTTCTTCACTTTATATCCTCATTTGAGAGGAATTTTATAGTAAAGAGATCTTTATCTATCACCTTATCATACGTTGACTCACTGATGATGATTCCAGCATCATATGTACGAGTAAGGTGTTCGAGACGAGAAGCGATATTAACTGCATCACCGATGACTGTCGCATCCATACGTTTTTTTGTACCTATAGTTCCGAGAGTGACATCTCCTCTATTTATACCAATACCGACTCGCATCTGACGGCCGATCGCTCCGATTTGGAATTTTTTGATAAAATCTTGGATCTCTATCGCAGCCGTAAGAGCATTATTTGATTCTTCTTGATCGAAGATTACGAGGACTCCATCTCAGAGATATTTATCGATATATCCGTTATTCCGATAGATGATCTCTCAGATTCCATCAAAATAAATATTGAGAAGAAGTAGTGTCCGATAGGGATTATGTATCTCCTCGCTCACAGTAGTGAAACCCATGATATCTAAAAACATAATCGTCAGGGTCTTACTAACAGCGGTACCAAGTACTATGCGTTCATATCACTTAAACCCGATCTCATCATGGATTTTTCTGGGTATAAATTTCTCGAAAACTCACTGAAGTTCACGATAATCTTTTTTGAGAAGGTTTTGCTCTACATATGTACGCTTTATAAGAGAGAGGAATTTTGCATTTTCATCGAACTCTTCCTCCTGAGGAAAAAAAAGCTTTCATCATTTATTTCTCATAAAAAGTGAAAAATCTGAAAGGATTTTTTCATGTTCTTTCCAGTATCTCGCATTCAAAAATATGAAATACCAGAGAATTAGAAGATTTATAAGAAATACGCAAAGCATGAATCATCGTGCTGATTCAAAATTGAATGTATATTCGATACAACTGAGATTAAATATAGTAAATCATATAATGATATATTGATTCGTATGAGATATTCTATTACGCATGTAGAGAAGGTATCATACTTTGGAGAAAAGTGCAAAAAAATCGAAAATTATTGCTCGAAAAAAATACTTCAAATTTTTCAAAAGATAAATATTTGCCATATGATGAAGCTATTATATATATTTACCATATGATAGTGGTACCTACTTCTACAATTCCATTTTACGAGTGAGAAAATCAGAGAGGTGAAAGTGTTAGCACATGATGATACTCATAACCGTATACAAAGAAAAATCCCCTCCTGACCGAGGGGATTTTATAACAACTTTGAGAAAACCCCACGCCTTTTAAGGCTGGGGATGAATCATGCCGTTGCCTTTCGAACGAACAATCACAGAAAATACACTCTGCTAAGAGTGTATTTTTGATTGTGAGAGAGAAAGGATATGCGTAT
>JANNCQ010000080.1:0-17685 GCA_031386685.1 Candidatus Altimarinota bacterium
ATTCACTTGTTTTTGTAGCATCAACATCGGTACAAAAGTGTTTAATAATTTTCTTGATTTTCTGAGTACTGATTTTGCTATATGGGATCATAAAAAGAAAGTATATGAGTTACTTTCTTCTAGGCAAGAGCCTAAAGTAATCTAATACTAATGAATATATTTTTTATTCAACTTTTTATGTACACTTTCCCTTTACAATATTATTTTTCTACTCTTATATGCGAAAAATTGCAGCATATTTTTGCTTTTTTAAAAAATCGATATACTCATAAGAATTGATCATCTCTCTTAGAAACCGTAGGATTCTATCGTTTTATTTGAGATGAGTTTTATTGGCTTTTTATAAGAATAATGAGAAAAAATAAGCTGCAAATATGAGAAAAAAATATTTCAAAATATGATTATATATTTTGTGGCATGGGTGCCTCTACTTCACTCTCGATCTTAGAACTCTTCCGAAATGGCCTTCTCGCTCATAAAAAAGTACTGCTCATAGATAAAGAGAAGAAAAATAGAAAAGATAAAACTTTTTGTTTTTGGTCGTATGAAGATGAGCCTATTTCTCTCCATCTGAAAGATCTCATCACAAAATCATGGGATAGGCTCGAACTCTGTACAGGGGAACCTATAAATCTCTCACCCCTCTCATATAATCATATCGATAGTAGTGATCTCTATAATAAGATCGAAGAACTTATAGAGATTCATAGATGGGATATACTCATACATCCTATAACTCATATTTCTCGAGATGATGAAGGGATTTTTGTAGAAGTAAATGATACAAAAGTGAGAGGAGATAGAGTGTTTGATTCACGTACTCCCTCATACGAGACGCTAAAAACTGGAACACCGCATGTCCTCCAGAGTTTCGTAGGCTGGATGATCGAGACCGAAGGTGATATCATAGATCCTGAGGTTTTTCGATTTATGGATTTTGATATAGAGCAACAAGGATTTACACAGTTTGTCTATACACTCCCTTTTTCTCCTACGAGAGCCTTAGTAGAAGTCACACGTTTTGGTGAACTCACTATCGAGACTCGAGAAGCAGAAATAATCTTAGAAAAATATATCCAGAAAACGTATGGAGCATTCAGACGAATCGATATCGAAATAGGATGTATCCCTATGACTCATAGGAGGATCCAAAATGAAAGTATACCAGGTGTCATAAATATCGGGGCAAGAAACTATAATATCAAGCCAAGTACGGGGTATGCCTTCAAGAATATGTATCGTCAGGCTTTCGACATTGCTCTCGCTCTCAAGAAAAGTGAAACTAGAGATATACCGACTAGAGAGTATAGAGCGATTCTCCAAAGTCGTTTCACATGGTATGATTCTCTCCTTTTAGATATCCTAACAAATACTCCAGAGTATGGCAAGTCTATCTTTATGACACTGCTCCAAAAAATAGATATCCAGAAAACACTCAAATTCCTGGATGAGAAAACAAATATAGGCGAAGAGATATCTATTTTTTACCAGTTACCTTGGAAACCATTTCTCTGAGCTCTCTCTAAAAAAATTATGAGCTCTCCATGGTTTCGACCGTGAGTACTTATACTTATAACTCTGTTTTTCATACTTCTTGGACAGTATACCTCTTTCCAGACTGAGATAGGATTCATATTACTTGCTCTCGGGATGATCACTGTAGGTATACCACATGGGTCGGTCGATCATTTACTCGGAGCGGGTGTATGGAATCAGAGAAAAGCACCGATATTTATCTTGAGATATCTTCTCCTTGCTCTAATGATGGGAATACTATGGCTCTGGATGCCACAAATAGCACTTATCGTATTTCTACTCTATTCTATGTGGCATTTTGGAGAAGCAGATGGAAAGAGTTGGGATTTCGACTGTATGACTTCACTCCTTTGGGGTATCTCTGTGCTCGTATATATACTCGGGACACACTTCGATGAGACGAATACAATACTCACTTCTATGGGTAGTCTTCCACTCCCATTTGCTATTCCAGTTTGGTTTTTGATCCCTTGGCTCCTCTGGGCGGTATATAAGAAGCAGTTCTCATTTTTTCTTACTATAATCTTTCTCATACTCTCAAGTCAAATTCCTCTATTATTCGCATTTGGCATATACTTTATCGGACAACATAGCCTCACTGGCTGGAAACACCTAAAAATATACCTTCGTACAGAGAGTAAAAATATTTGGTTACAGTCCATTCCATTTCATGTAGGTGCTTGGATTATATGAGGATTATTTTATTTTTTTTGGCCTCTTGCGAATTATGGCGATGCCTACTGACAGTGGGGATTATTTTTCATTTTTATAGCTTGTTTGAGCTTTCCTCATGTCATCACGATGCATAGAATGTATAGTAGGATAAAAATCTAGACTGATTTTTATCTCGTTCTCTCTGCTATAAATTCTACTAAATAATCCATCTTGGGTGAATTTAGGGGTCAGATAATTTTTTTGCACTCTATGATTTCACGAGCAAGTATTTCTTTACTTGCATCAAGTCAGAGAAGATATACAAATCCTTTCATTTCTCCTCAGACACTTTTTCCTGTCTCTTCTCTCGTCCCTTCCACATCGAGTATATCATCTTTCACTTGGAAGGCGAGTCCGAGCTTCTGTCCGAAATTTCTATATATCTCTCTATCGGTAGTCTCTCCTGAAAGGATACATGCAGCAATGATGGATGCCTCTATCAGCCTTCCCGTCTTTTTCCCATGAAGTCAGATAAGTGTATCGTGGTCGAGCTCAGATGGGTATTGTCCGTAGTACATATCTTCCACTTGTCCTCCGACCATCCCATAGAATCAGACAGATTGAGAAATAAGCTTTGCGATAGATTGTGAATACCATGGATCTGCGATATCGGCAATGAGCTCAAAGGTGAGAGTATTCATCATATCTCCAGCGAGTACAGCATGGTATTCGGAGTATTTCTTCCAAACAGTGAGCTCTCATCTCCTGAGCTCATCATCGTCCATACAGGGGAGATCATCATGAATAAGTGAGAATGCATGCATGATCTCGAGAGCGATACAGAGCTTCACTATATCGTCATCATGACGTATACCGCTCAGGCTCTTTCCCGTAAGAGAGAGATAGAACTCGAGAGCAAGTATTGCCCGAAGCCTCTTTCCTCACTGAGTACCATATATGACTATCTCCTTAAAATCTTCGAGCGGTCGCGTCATAGGGACTTCAAGATAGCGTCCTAAATAGAGCCCTATCGAATGTTCGATAAATTCTTTATATTCGCTATACCACTTGGGAAGATTCATAGAAGTTATATTACGATTTAATCAAACGAGTAAGTCATACTCACTCTACAATAAAGTTCCGTATTGCATTGATCATAATTTGCCCCTTTGTAGGCTTTATTTTTCTTTGGAAGATAACTGATGGATCCTTCTCTATCTCTCTGGCAGTCCATGCGTACATATCGCTTGCTGTGAGGACTGGTACCCTGAAGGCAAGAGGGAGATCATAGAGTCACGCCTGTGCTTCGCGGAGATACGCATAATAGTTTTTCAGGTGGAGATCTATAAATGGGGGCAAATGTTCATCTTGAATAATCAGTCAATCATAGCGTATGCCACCGATATCATAGAGATACTTTCTTCCGAGTTCATTGTCTTCAGCGACATCGCGTATGAAATTTATACTCTGCATAGAGTATGCGAGCATTTTTGCGGCATGCAGGCTATCGGGATCATCTATAGAAAATATAGCACACATCATATATCATACTACGGCAGCACTCCCATACATATATTTTTCTAGCGCCTCTCTATCAGTCATAGATACGACCGATAGATCTGACTCCATCGCCCCGAGGAAAGACTCTACCCACTCTTTCTTGAAATCATACTTCTTATATACATCGACGAATCAGGCAATGATAGAATCCGGAGATCGCGTATCTGGATGATCGAGGGCCGAGAGTGAATCATCCCTAAATCGATAAAATGCTTCTCTATCCTGAGGCAGCGTATCCACATAATCATCAGCTGTTCTTACAAATGCGTAGAGATCATGTATATCTGATCTTATAGAGTTTGGGAAAAAGAGAGTACTATAATAAAAGGTTTTCGAAGATTTTTTGAAGAGAGATTGTTGTAAGGCACCCATAGGAGATGTATTAGTCTGCTAAAATTTTATCTTTTACCAGTTTCGATGAGATAAGTACCATCGGCATACCCGTTCCAGGCGTCGTATAGTGTCCAGTGAAATAGAGTCAAGAAACTTTCGGATGTTTATTCTTGGGTCTGAGTGTCAGTATCTGCCTAAACGTATGGGCAAGACCCAGAGCATTACCTCCAAAGGCAAAATAATCCTTCGAAAAATCATCTCCGGTGTATATCCTCCGCATATCTATAGATCATGCGAGATCTTCTCAGATTGCTTTAGAAAGTCCAGAGATAATCTTATCTGCATACTCGTTTTTCTCTCACTCACTCAGCTTGAGTCATGTCGCCGTAGGCACAAAAATAAATACCGCTTCACATCAATCTGGAGCAACTCTGGGATCAGTCTTACTCACACAAGATACGTAGTATGAGGGAGTCTCACAAAGAGTTTTATCCTTATATATAGAATTAAAATGATTATCCCAATCAGGATCAAAGAATAACGTATGATGCTGCAATGCTGGGATTTTCTTATTTATCCCGAGATACAGTATAAATCCACTCGGTGAAAGCGTCATAGCATCCCACTGTTTCTGAGTATACTGTCTATATTTTGGATCTATGAGTACCTGGTCTGCATGGTGATAGTCGCCACTTGATACTACGATATTTCAGCGTATTTCTCATGATTCGAGCTCTATTCACAGAGCTCTCCCATCTTCTATCAGTATTTTCTTCACTTCTCTATTCGTATGCATCTCTACTCAGAGCTCCTCTGCGAGAGATACGAATGCTTGAACTAGAGAATATATTCAGCCTTTTGGGAAGTATACCCCGTCATTGAAGTCACAGTGGTTGATGAGTGAGTAAAGTGCGGGTGTATTTTTTGGACTTCAGCCGAGAAATACAGAAGTATAGAGGAGTATCTTCTGGAGTTTCGGTGATGAGAAATATTTTCTTACATATGATTCATAGCTTATGAAATTTTTGGATTTTGCTATAAACCGGAGACCCTCGAGTGAAAATAAATCAAGGAGTGAATCATAATTCTTCTGAATCAATGATCCTATTGCTACTTCATACTCCTCTTTTGCGAGAGATATATATTCTATGAGTCTCTCTCATGCTCATGGCTCTAGACCCTCAAAAAGCTCTCTATTATCTTCGAGTTTCGTCGATATATCTACAAAATCCTGATCAGAGAAAAAAATCCGATATGCTGGATCAAGCTTTTCGCTCTTATAGTAGTCAGATGTTTTCTTTCAAAAATATGAAAAAAAATTTTCAAACACCTCAGGCATAAGATACCATGAAGGTCACATATCGAAGGTATATAATGCTTCTTGGAAGAGGCCTGCTCGTCATCAGAGTTGATTATTTTTCTCATATAGCTGCACCTTATAGCCCTCCTTCGCAAGATAACAAGCGATAGCCAGTCCACTTATGCCAGATCATATCACAAGTGCTGTCTTCATATTTATGGATAAATTCTTAAACTCGGAAGGTATGCTTTAGTGCCAATCAGAAATCGAGAATAATACTATCAATTCTCTGGGGAAAATCAAATGTAAACTTTGTTTCGTGACTTTTAAAAATACCTACAAGTTTTTATTTCAATACTTTTTTCTATAAAAAAACTGTCACTCATAGAATCCAGGAATAAGAGTATCAAGAAACTACATAGCCTATTTCCTATACCAAAAACGACACTCCTCAGAGCCATTGAGGAGTTTTTTGTTCGACCACCCAGCACCAGGATCCCGCTCGAATGACGTGATAAATCCACCATGAAGACTTCCTATAGTCTTCTCGAGGTCAGTATAGAGATCATCGAGATCATAGTCATGAAGACGCTTCCCATAGGGAGGATTTGTGATGATAGTCGTTGGTCAGATGGTCAGATGGTCAGATGGTTGAGAGAAATCAACTATAGAGAAGGTGATATCATCTGATACTCCTGCACGTTCTGCATTTCTCCTCGCGAACTCTATCATCTCTGGGTCGACATCTGAGGCAGAGATCGTATATTCTCCAGTCGGGTACGCATTCATACGAGCGATATTTCTCACGCTCGTGAGCTCACTCGCATCATGGAAGGGGAGTGACTCGATCCGGAATCTTCGATTCACTCATGGAGCGATATTGCGCGCCAGCATAGCGGCTTCGATCGCGATCGTCCCTGATCCACAGAAAGGATCGAGAAGGGGCTCTCGATATTTCCATCCAGTGAATGCCACAAGTGCCGCAGCGAGATTTTCTTTGATCGGGGCTTCTCAGGCTTCTGAGCGATAGCCTCTCTTGTGAAGCGGATCCCCTGTAATATCGAGCATGATATGAGCAATATCATCGATGATGAGGATGAGGATATGTACCTCTATGGCATTCGCATTGTTCGGGGTATGGAGCGTCGAGAAAATCGCTTTCTGTGCGACGGATTGTATCGTAGGAGTATTACTGAGCTTCGATCGAGTCGATGATGCTTCTACTACGATGAGTTCTTTCCCTGTCAAGTATTCACTCCATGAGATGTCAGCGAGGGTGTCATGCAGGGTATCGAAATCCGTGATCGGTGTAGTCACGACATCGATATAGACTCTATTGGCGAATCTACTGCGGACGAGGAGCTCATAGGCGTGAGTGAGATTCCCAGTACCTGATACGAGCCGATCCTGGACTTTCACATCCGTGAGTCCGATCTTCTCAGATTCTCTGCGTACGAGCGACTCGAGTCCTGATTGGCAAGTGAGAGTGAGACGGAGATGGGTCGGATCGAAGAAGAATTCTCGATGTTTTTTCGGCGTATGGGAGATGATCTTAGGCATGGGAGAAGTATAGGGAGAAAATGAAAAATTGCATTATTTTTTGCAACTTTTACAAGATAGAACTTCTTTTAAAAATAATTTCGATTATCTCTTTGAGAAAAATTAGTATGGCTTTTCTCCTATATAATTTCCTGGAGGATCATATTGGCATACCCAGTAGATTTTGATTGTATTGTTGATGTTTCGAGTCGACTTCCCACATCCGATTTTTTTCGTATTTCGCCATATGATCTGAGTATAGTGCCCACATACTTTCCCATTTTTACAGGTATTGGATCTATAGTCATAATCTCATGCTTCATCAAGCCATGATGCTATAGCATCTTCTCCATTTGATTCGAGTGTTCCACCATCGATCTGTATCATGTAGAGGTTTTCTCCTCGTCCTGATCGAGCCTTGGAATCTGAGTGTTGGAATTTATCGCTTTTTGCGAGGGTATCTGCCCATTTTTGTGCAGAAAGTGCTATTTTCTTATCCCATATAAGCGGCTCCAATCACACCATCGACCGAGCTTGGTTATGAGGCTCAAGGATTCCACCAACTTCATCCTTAGAAATCGCCCATAATCCCCTTTGTGCATAAAAACTTAAGGAGATCACGAAGACTGTAATAAGTATACGTTTCATAAAAAAAAGGTAAGTACTCATATAAAATATATGAGGATATCTATCTCTGTAAATGATTATTTTTGTACTAATTATGTATACATAAGGGAATGATTCTATTGCATTTATCGATTTTTCGAGTAGATATATTATATGATCATTACTCCTCTCTGACATACAGAGTTCCTCGTCGATATAGCAAATCCAGTATGAGAAAATGTACGAATTCTCATAGACTCTTGGCTCTCTGAATTTGCTGTCGGTGACCTCATGGAGCGTACGACCAAGGTCCGATTTGATACCGAGAAGATCAAGACTCTCGATGCGATCTATATATCTCATTCTCACTCTGATCACTTCGACCCGTATACACTTGTCGAGATTTATCAGTATGCTTCCCCACTGCTTATCCTTCCTTTTACTCTTCGATATCTTGAAGTAGTTCTTTCGGAGTTTCTTCCGAATACAAAAATCCACTGGCTCGGGAATCGTGAGACATATATCCTGAAATGAATAGAAATCACATGATATATGTGGTCGAATCCTGAGATCACGAATGAAGATGATGTGATGATGATTGCGATTTCGAACGATCGTGAGCTTCTTTTTGCTGAGATCGATACCATCCCGGATGCATATGACGAATGAGTACAAAAATCTCTCTATAGTGTATTCACACGCAAAGAATATGAAACGAGGATATATCTCGCGAGTCGAAATTGCCTCGAAGGACAAATACCACTCTATGATATCCTTCCGAAGTGACGCAAAGCATTTCGCGAGAAGTACATCGCCGATCAGAAAGAGGATATCCTCGCATCCTATGAGAAGTATGAATATGAAGAGTATGCTCACTTTCCGAATCTCTTCACACTTTCCGGATTTGTCCGAGGATTCATCGGGCAGGGGATCGCCTATCCCAGAAGCCTCTCAGAGGATCTCTATGCTCTCTCGATCTTCCCACTCGATGAGATCGTCTCGATCGAGCATGATTATGCGAAAAATACTGGATATACATTTTCACAAAAAGCCCTCCTCGCTGGAAGACAATATAAAGTCGAGGGATGAACTATCGAACAAGGGAGGAAGGAATGCCCGATAGGAATATTAGAAAATAGTCAAAAGGAAATAGGGTATATATGATCTCCAAATGAAAGGATGTATGCCTCTTGACCTCTTTTCCCTCGAGAGATAGGAGAGAGTGGCATACAAGAAGCAAAAGAGAAAATCCTCGAAGTACTTAATCATCGATTCCTCCCATATTGGTCAGCGTCACCAGTCGCAAGTCTTCGAGATACTCTCATAAAAAATGATGGAGTGTATAGATTAGAGTGTAAAATTCCTGTCATGTCGACAGAATCACCTGTTCCCGTGGTGATGACGAGACATCTTGCTCAAGATATGAATGGGCAGGATTTCTCTCTAGGGTCGAAATGACAGATACAAAAGATACTCTTCGAATATTCCACTGCTCGCACAGGATTCGAAGAGATTCCATACGAAGCAAATATGAAGATTGATGAAGACTATTGGTTTCTCGATATCATCGACTTCCTCGAAGGAAGACAGGAGATGTATTCGTCATTTTGGCACCGACTTGATCCGAAGAGAGCCTACCGACTGTGGACATGCCTCGGTGCGACCTATATGAATCACGATCTCAATATTCGTAAATATCGCCTTCACTTCGAACGGGCGCGATTATGAATGACAGCAAGAGATTTTGTGGAAGGAGTACTAGAAAATCTAAAATCTTAAACCTAAAATATGCACCTCCGAGCCTATACCGCATTTTGTCTCTATGCAGGATTCCTTGCGACTATCCGTATCTTTATCACGGAAGATACCGCACTTGGCGCGCTCATCTGGAATCTCATACTCGCAGTGATCCCTTATTTCTTTGCCCTTCTCGCTGTCGGGCAAAAATGATGGAAGTACTGAGTTTGCTTCTTTCTTTGGCTTCTTTTCTTCCCGAATGCACTCTATATATTCACCGACTATATCCACCTAGGTCGTGATCCTGCGATGATCCACTTCGATATCGTCTATATCGGGGTCACAGCGATAGCGGGCCTGATCGCAGGATTCGCCTCACTCGAGCTCATGCATGTATCTTGGAATCATCGGTATCACCGTATGATCGGATGGATCATCACTTCGGGCATCATGATCGTCTCACTTTTCTGAGTATATATCGGGCGATTCCTGCGGTTTAATTCATGGGATATTCTCCATGAGCCATGGAATTTCATCCGAGAGATATCTGCTCTGCTTCTCTCACCGAATACGATTCCTACGATTTCCGATTCAGGTCGTGCAGTAGAGGGGATCCTCTATGGAGCATACTCGATGAATCTCTATGGATTCATCCTTCTCTATTTCGGATTCTATATGCTCTTATATATCTTCCTCTATCACACGAAGAAAGTGAGATAGTTTCTAATACCGAGCAATCTCTCGAAGAGAAGAAATATTTATAAGCTTATGTCTTATGGCGTGAGCAAGAGCAAGTGGTTTTGGGACCTTCTTTTCCCACATCTCATATCACGCGACTACATGCCCAGTCCGGACGACTCCTTTCAAACAGTGAACGAGGATAGGCCCCTGAAGTTTATCTATATATGCGAGGATATCTTTGACTCTATCACGGGTGAGGGCGCTTCTTTGGAGTACATCGAATTGGTGATGCTGGATTCATAATCTATTGAGCAAGTAGTCTTCATTCAGCCATTTCCCAGAAAGAAGGGAGACGACATGTTTGAGTCCATATTGTTCTTTGAGTTCCTCGATCTGATGAAGCCAAGGAAGGCCACTTCTATAGAGTCTTTCCGGGACTACTACTCAAAAATTTCTCGGCAAGACAACGTCTCGTTCTCATGATTCTTGTTCTTGCCAATTGAGAGGGAGAGGATCTTGTCGAGCATTTTCGAGATTTCAGAACGTAGAAATAAGCATAACTTGTATATTATGTAAATAATTATTTTGTCAATTTCTTATCTTTTTTTCACTCAGAGTTTTTCAAATTTTCGATATAATCCTCTTATGTCAGAAAAACAAAAACATCTTCACGTCATCGGTATCGGCGGGATCGGAGTCTCAGCATTGGCTCGATATTATCGATATATCGGATACTCGGTCTCGGGTTCTGATGGAGCAGATTCTCCATTCCTCGAAATTCTCCGCAAAGAGTGATTCACTCTCTCGATCGGACACGATGCGAGCAATCTTCCGGATCATACGGATCTCCTCATCTACTCTGAAGCGATCATCACGAAGCCTGACCTCTCTCCCGAAGAGCAGATCTATAGCAATCCTGAGCTCGCGAAAGCACGAGATCTCGGCATTCGGCATCTCTCCTATCCCGTGGCACTCGGAGAGGTTTTCGATGCAAAGCAGGGTATAGCAATCACGGGAAGTCATGGGAAGTCTACTACGACGGCGATGACGACGATCATGCTTGCCAATGAATATAAGGATAATCCGACGATCGAGATCCCAGATGAAGGATCTTTTGCCTATATGCCGACGGCTCCAGGATGTTCTGCGATCATCGGGACTCAGGTTCCGCAGCTTGGGAATAGCAATTTCTATAGTGAGCCACAGAGTGAGAATTTCGTCATTGAAGCCTGTGAATATAAGCGGTCATTCCTCCAGTATCATCCATATATTACTGTCATCACGAATATCGATCTCGATCATCTCGATTATTATAAGAGTCTCGAAGACTATATCTCTGCTTTTCAGTCGATCGTCGATCAGACGAGCGGATTCGTCATCATATCAGCAAATGATGAGAATTCGAAAAAACTTGAGATCCCTATAGAGAAGAGGATCATCGTATGAGAAGGGAAGATCATATATTATCCCCGTGTCGAAGAGGATGATCAGGGAAGGAAGAAGGTCTACTATATCGAGAAATCACTCGATATCCCGAAGATGAGTCTCCAAGTCCCAGGAGATCACCTCCTCCAAGATGCATACCTTGCATACGCAGTAGGACGACTCCTCGATATGCAAGATGCTATCATCGTCCCGAAGCTCGAGTCCTACAGATGATCCTGGAGACGATCAGAAATTGTCGGTCTGACCAAAAATAGAAATATCCTCATATCTGACTATGGTCATCACCCGAATGAGATACGCCCCACACTGAGAGCGATCAAGGAGAAATATGCTGATAAAAAACTCTTCGTCGTCTTCCAGCCTCATCAGTATTCGCGTACTCGAGAACTCCTTGCTGAGTTTGCGACTTCTTTTGGTGATGCAGATACGCTCATTATCCCTGATATCTACTTCTCTCGAGATAAAAAAGATGATGTCGAATGGATGACTGTCGAGAAGCTCATCTCAGAGATCAAGCTGCACCAAGGCAATGTCCAAAATGGAAATGGACTCGAAAATACAGCAAAACTCATCCAAGATTATGATACGAATAATCCGGACTCTTCTATAATACTTCTACTTGGAGCTGGGGATATAGATAGACTTCGATATGAGATTTTATAAAAATATATATTTTTCTCGAAAATATTACTACATTTTCATCCTTTTCTTCTGGAGAAATACCGCATTACGTATATACTAAAATAATCATGAATCCAGAAACTGCCAGCATCGATACCTCGAGTATAGATACTACCCTAATGGGGGTAAATATGAGCCCATCTCATCTCATCTGGAGTACTATCCTCACCCTTGTTCTCTCCCATTTTGGTGCAAATTATCTGAAGGGTGTCACGCCACGAGGGTATATGTTTTGGTTTACGATTTTGAATTTGATTTTTGGTTTTATGTTTATGTAGTGTGATCTCGGCAAATATGAAAAAATCTATTGATTCAGTATTTATCACCAATATCTCCTTTCTCCTTCCGATAATCTGAAGTTTTTATAAAAATGAGTGGATATATTTCATTCTTTCATGTTCTATTTGTGCCACAAGTACATTTTTCCATTATGCTGAAATTTCCAAGAAAATATACGTAATACGAGTCCAAGTTTTTGATAGGATCCTTTCCGTGATTTGTTATACATATATGTTTTATTTTGCTTTCTATTTTTTAGAATGGAGATATAGCATATTAGCATATATTTCACTTATATTTTCCCTGATGATATATATTCTAAGCAAGATGAAATCGAGAAGATTCCACGAACGGTTTTGGCACACTATATTTCATATTACTATTGGTACTGTCGCTGCACTTATAGTTTTATTATCCTAATTATTCTATTTCTATCTCTCTTATGGATACTCATTATGGCTTTGCATAATTTCTCGTGAGACGTGACTATGAAGGCATCTATCGAAATCAGATAGAATACCTCCGAAAATATCCTTCCCCTTGGAGTTTCCTTTGAAAGAGGATTTCGAAATTCTCTCTCCCAAGCTTCATGAATCCACTTCAATATTCGAAGCTTTCTCTCTGAGTAGGGGAGAGCTTCATAGATGCAAATATTCGCAATATTAGAGAATACCCCCTCTTTCTCAGCTCTGCGAATCTCTCAGAACAAGCGGGATCAAAAACTCTCGCTGAAGCAAGAGTAGTATTTCCAGATTTGGATTGGACAGATGGATGATATCTGATCGAGTCCCCCTTCGGATGTATTCCTATCGGGGAGGAAGGGAAATGAGAATACTTGAGGAAGAATTATACGATATAAGTCTCATCAAGTATTCTGCGTATCATGCTATCGGGAAGCTTAAAAGGTGGACGTATTAAAATCTGATTCATTTTACTTACGGGTACTAATCTTGATGGCTTACTATAGAGGAGCCATTGTGTAGCAAATCGAGTTTGCCTATTTATTTCTTGATCTTCTCATGCCGTTCCATTTGATTGAGTCGCAAGACGAGTATAAAATCATATAAGGAGATTGATTCATGCAATCTCATCTTGATTGAAAGCACCCTTCCATCATAGATGGAGTGCTTGAAAAAACATCATCTTTCTTTTCATAGAAATGCCATCATCCATGATAATACTGAATATTATTTCATCTTTTAGATTACCTCCAAGCTCTCCTATTGAATCCTCAATATCCATGAAACTGACATGGTCTCATCTTATTTTCGAAAGAAAGTCTACAGTAGGTAAGTAAGCTCAATTATTTGCCTGATCGATGTCCTGAATAGTAGCTAATGGATTCATGGGTAGAAAAGTTATGATATAGAATACTTTTTATTCCAGGTTATCTGTCTTTTTGCATAGTTTCGAGAGTGCTGTGATACCAGTGCGATCGTATCTTCGAGTGTGTAGAGTCAATCGAGATACTCTACCACTTCTTTGTATCCGATCGTCGCAAGACCAGGACAGAGAGAACTGTATACGTCTGCATTATATCTTACTTCATCTAAGAGTCAAGAGATAAACATGTTTTGTACACGAGAGTCGATTCTCGTATAAAGATCTTTTCTGTTTTCTATAGAGTCAGCATAGGGCGTCAGAAAGAGCGGAGAGAATCGGAGTTTTTTGGTATTATATGAGTCTCTTTTTGACTTTCCCGTATCTCGTATCACCTCGAGTCCACGCATCACATAACGATAATTCTCTGGTATAAGTTCGTTCGCATAGGCCGGATCGACACTATAGAGCATATTCCAGAGTTTCTGATTTCACTCCTTTTGTCTGATCTCCTCGAGCTCTGCCCGATATCACCAATCAGGAGGAGTATCAGGATAGTCCATCGTGTAGAGGAGAGCATCTATATAAAGTCCAGTACCTCAACAAATGATTGGTATTTTATTATCTATTTGCATATATTCGCAAATAGGAAGACTCATATGTGCGAAGTCTACCATCGAAAACGCCTCACTCGGATCGATAATATCGATCATATGGTGAGGGACTCACTGCATCTCTTCTCATGATATCTTCCCAGTGCCGATATCAAGTCCACGGTAGATCTGGCGAGAGTCTGCCGATATGATCTCAGTATCGAGATATCCCGCTACTTCCAGAGAGAGTGTTGTCTTCCCACAAGCAGTCGGTCCATAGATGACGATGATCTTCGGGAGGAGACTTTCAGATAAGAGAAATTCTTGTATTTTTTCTTGTAGAGTAGGGATCATATCTCTGAGCGAGTAAGAGGCTTAGAGGGTAGTGAGTTTTTTCTTGACCTCACTGACATACTTATCGAGATCCTCGATTAAGCCTGTAATAATAGAAAAGAGCGGTACTCCCATGAGGAGTCCGATGAGCCCAAAGAGGTGCTCAGATATAAGGAGGATGATGAATGTGATAAATACCGGGAAATTCATATACGATGATACGATCTTCGGATTAAGGTAGTAGGCTTCTATAGCGTGGACGACTGCAATCATCATGATACAAAGGAAGACTATGGTGATACCATCACCTGCTGAAGACCCATATCCATAAGCAATTATCAAGATAGGTACTCCTGAGAGGAATGTCCCAAACACGGGGATAAATCCACAGATAAATACGATGAGCGAGAGAGTGAAGATAAAAGGAAATGCTGCTCCGCCATGGATAAAGCTGATAATGATGAGTCCTATAGAAGTGATGACAGCATTGACAAGAGCGATGATAGACTGGGCCTTAAATATCAGTCCAAAGCCTCTTCCCATTTTTTGTGCTATGATAGCCCATTCGATATAGAGGAATCGGAAGTTCCCATTTTTTATCTGTCAAAGGAATTTTTCTATCCGTTTTCTATCGATAATAAAGAGATAGGAGAGGATGAGTGCGATGAAGAATTTTGTCAGTATGATTCCTGCATTCGTGATGTATCCGATTGCTTTCTGTCCTATAGATTCGAGATTATCCGAGCTGACCATTTCACCGATGAAGCTACTGAGTCCCAGCTCGAGACTCGTATTTTCTTCGATCTTGGTGATGAAGTCTTTTCCTTGAAGAGCTATATTCGGAGCTTCCTTGAGAAATCGTTGTATCTCACTTCCGATCTGAGGGAGGATATTCACGAATATGAAGATGACGATACTGATGAACACTATATAGAGACCTGTGATCACGATATTGGCAGTAGAGTATTTCCGAGCGAGCAAATGTGCCGCATTTACTTTCCCACTCATTCACCAATTATGGATCTTCGCAGCAGAGTAGGTACCGAGTTCGAGGAATATATACGAGAAGAGGAATGTCACAAAAAAGAGCACGAGAAAATCACTCAAAACATATCCGAGAAGAAAAAGAAGGCTATAGGCTATGATTTTCTTCCAGAAGACTTCACCAAATATGACAGGAAGGACAGTTTTGAGAGTGAGCATAAGAGGAAATTATAATACTAAAATACTTCATGTACTGCATCTTTGAGACCACTGGATCACTCTATGAATCTGCATTCTATCTTCCATATTTCTCAGAAGAGTAAGTGTATCTTCTCAGTGATCATATTTCGTATTTTTGGGGTATTGACTCGATCATAGTTCCACTTCTTACTAAAGCTCAGGATCAGAGTCGTACCATCGATCTGGAATCGTGCGGATTTCAGATCCATAGTGAGAGCAGGTTCTGAAGTCTTGAGCTGGTTTATGAGTGCCGGATAAGAGAATTGTGTCAAAGAAATATCTGGGTCGACTGATCAATTTGATGCAATATCAGGTTTTGCTTCTTTTTTTTCAGACTTCACTTCTCTGAGTGGATCTTCTTCTTTTGCGAGAGATCATTTCTCTTCTTGGACTTCTTTTTCTACTTTTTGAATATCTATTTTTTGCTTCGGGATCTCTCTATGAGGAGGTTCGATACTCTCGAGCTTACCTCATCGTCGCACGATACGCAGTAGTGTGATCTCAATCAGCATCATGGCATCGGGGATACTCCTGACACGAGCATATGCAGATTCGAGATACTCGAGTATCTCACTATAGGTATAGAAAAGTGGATCATTGATGTGCTCGATCATATGGTCACGGAGTCTATACATCAGTTGCTCGAAAAATGCTCGTGCTTCGATATGTTTTTCTCTGAGTACTTCGATGATCTCCTGTATGCGAGTGATATCTGCGTGCTCGAGTCCTGCTATACAGGCGTCGATCATGGACTCTTCTACGAGTGCGAGCGTATGACGCACATGTTCCGTACTGATCTCGCCATCCATCATATTTTGCTCGAGAAGGGTCAAGGCGTCTCGAAGTCATCCACGTGCGCTTTTGGCGATGATACGGAGGGCTTCATCTTCTGATTTGAGTCATTCAGCCTTACAGACATACTCGAGTCGATGGACGATATCTTCGAGTCCGATCTTCCTGAAGTCGAAGCGCAAAGTACGAGATCTGATGGTTTCAGGGACTTTCTCGATCTCTGTGGTGGCGAGGATGAATTTTACGTGTGGAGGCGGCTGTTCGAGGGTTTTGAGGAGTGCATTGAAGGCTCCAGTGGAGAGCATATGGACCTCATCGATGATGTAGATCTTGTACTTTCCTTGATTCGGCTCGAATCTCGCACGCTCGATTAGCTCTCGGACATTCTCGACTCAGTTATTACTCGCACCATCGATCTCGACGATATCGAGCAGGGTATCAGTATCGAAAGCTTTACAGTTCGCACATAAATGGCAGGGATTTCCTGCTTGGAGATCGAGACAGTTGAGGGCTTTCGCGAGGATACGTGCACTTGTCGTCTTTCCTGTTCCACGGGATCCATGAAAGAGGTATGCATGATGGACACGTCCAGTCGTGAGGCTATTTCGGAGTATCGTCGTGATGTATTCTTGGCCGATGACGGAGTTCCAGTCACGGGGTCGATAGGTATTATATAGGGACAATGCTTCGCAGATTAAGAATGAAAAATTCAAAATTTATTATAGGAGGAAACGAGAAAAATACAAAAAAATCTCCTTGATGATCAAGGAGAAAAATCTCACTATATTATAAGAGCCTGAAAGATGCAATGACAGAGTCACACTCTCCTCATCCGATATCTCTACTTTTTTCTGGGGTCGTACAGGCTACAGAATAGACAGAATCTCAAATGATCGCCCAGCTATCTTTATGAATATTAGAAAGCGTGCCAATTTTATAACAACTTTGAGAAAACCCCACGCCTTTTAAGGCTGGGGATGAATCATGCCGTTGCCTTTCGAACGAACAATCACAGAAAATACACTCTGCTAAGAGTGTATTTTTGATTGTGAGAGAGAAAGGATATGCGTA
>JANNCQ010000081.1:0-2924 GCA_031386685.1 Candidatus Altimarinota bacterium
ATTGAACAAAGAAGCACTATTGACTCTGAATGAATGGAGCAACCCCGAAAGAAAAACTACAATATTTTAAGAAGTCTTTCCCCTATCTTATGCCCACACTCTAATGAAATGTAAATGTAAACTTGATTCTGCAACAATACACTTTTTGACAGAAAGACATTTTTGTGAATCAAACAACTTAATCTATCCTTAATCTCATCGAGTATTATGTAAATGTTATTTCTTTACTTATTACTCATGAACCTTCGTACTCTACTCATATCAGTGAGTCTTCTTGCATCCTTATCTCTCGTATCAGTCGCTACTGCTCGCACCAAGGATACCCCTGTCGAGAAGATCTCACGACTCTCCTATCTCGTGACTCAGGAAGGCGCTACGGAGAAGCCATTCGAGAATGCTTTTTGGGATCATCATGAAACAGGAATCTATGTCGATATCATCGATGGTACTCCGCTCTTTTCTTCAATTGATAAGTATGACTCTGGTACGGGATGGCCGACATTTGCTAAGCCCATCAATCCACGAAATATCATCATGGTCGAAGATAATACTTCTGGTGAGAAAAGAATAGAGGTAAGAACGAAAAGATCGAAGAGTCATCTCGGTCATATATTCGATGATGGTCCAGCAGAGTACAACTATGTCAGATTCTGCATGAACTCTGCAGCTCTCAGATTTGTCCCAGTCGCAGATATGAAGAAGGAAGGGTATATAGGCTATCTCAGAATCTTTCATATGTCTAAGAAATAATTTCTTGCAACCATTTCGAAACTCTCTACAATTTATATATGGCATTCAAAATACTCATCATCGATGATAATATCACGATCACAGAAAATATCTCTCAATATTTACGAAATAAATGATACGATGCGAGAGTCGCAAATAATGGTGAAAAAGCGTTCGATATGATCACTCGTGAAACATATGATTTTCTGATCGTCGATCGTATGATGCCAGAGATCGACTGACTTTCTTTGATTCGTATGCTCCATGCCCGTTTGATTCAGATTCCATTTCTCTTCCTCACAGCACTCTCAAAGCAGACAGATAAGATCGAGTGACTTTCTCTCTGAGCCGATGATTATCTCGTGAAGCCCTTCGATCTCGAAGAGCTCACTCTCCGTATCGAGAATATCATGAGAAGAAATGGCAAAGTACTTATCTCTTCGACTACGATCATACTGGGTCCTATAGAGATAGATACCGAAGGGCAGCTCGTGAAAAAAGACTGACATCGAGTCGATCTCTCGCCGAAAGAATATCAGCTACTCTCTCTTCTCCTCAAAAATCGAGGAAGGATCCAAACTCGAGACAATCTTTATGAGGAAATATGGTGAGACTATGATGTCCCCGAGAAGATACTCGATACTATCAATGTCCATATTGCTCATCTTCGGAAAAAACTCTCTCCAGATATTATACGTACCATAAAACTTGTCGGCTATATTATTGATTAACTCTCTTATGTCTTTCACTACTCGTACCAAGATCACAGCACTTTTTGCCTCTATCGTCAGCATACTTATAATCCTCCTAAATCTTCTCATATTCGAGAGCTCGAATACCGAGTGGCAATCCAAGAAGGACCAATATATGCATAAGTCTATGGAGTCGATGATCTCGATCGATGAAGCAAAGAAAATGTTTATCGATCTTCAGGTCGAGGATAGAAGTGGAAATGTGCTCCATAAACAGGGGATATTCACCCATAATATGATCCATAAGAGTATCGCTTCATGGATATTCTCAGATCCCTATATCACGATCGCAGATGGAAGATACTACTACTGGTGAATCAAGTCTAATAGTGGCGGATATACGTATAAGACGGTTGATGATGTCACAGACATCATCTCTACTCGAGATATGATGATCGAGCGGTCACTCTTTCTGTCGATTATAGGATTTCTCCTGATTATCCTTATCGGATATATTTTCTCAGGATATATCCTGCGCCCAATCCAAAATATGAACGAAGCGACACGGAGATTCTCACTTTCTGAAAAGATCTACTCTCCTCATGTCGGAATATATGGAAATATCAAGGATGAAGTCGTCATCCTTGCCCGAAGTCTTGAAGAACTCTTTGCTCGTGTGAATAAAGAAGCAGAAAGACTCGAGCAGTTCTCTGATGATATCGCGCATGAGATCAAAAATAAGCTCTTCGAGATCATGAGCTCTCTCGATATATCACTCGCTTCGAAAGATCCGAAATTTGGAATCATGAAGGCAAAATCTCTTTTGAAGCAACTTTCGAGTGTCGTCGATGCTCTCCTCTTTTTTGCTCGAAATGACGTCAAAGATCCAGAAAAGACCAATGTCTACACATTTCTCTCAGAAGCTTTCGGATCAGACGATCATCGTATCGTCTTTATCGAACAAGAGAAGATGTCTGTACCACTTTATAGAGAGCTATTTCTTACTGCAGTCGGTAATATCATCGGAAATGCTGAGAAATTCACTCCAAAAGACGGCTCGATCACACTTACTATATCACGATCTGGGCTTTCGATCGCCGATACAGGCATAGGGATCTCGAAAAAAAATCTTCCCTATATATTTGATCGCCTTTATAAGGTAGATAAGGCTCGCACGACTGGTACTGGACATGGACTCGGTCTCTCGATATCCAAAAAAATCATTGAAGATCTCCATAAAATGAAGCTCTCGGTAAAAAGTGAGGAAGGAAAGGGGACAGAGTTTTTCATAAGTTGGAGTGAGGACCAAGAAAAATAGTAATCCAATCCAAATATTATATGAAGTTAATCTCAATGAGATATAATTTTATAACAACTTTGAGAAAACCCCACGCCTTTTAAGGCTGGGGATGAATCATGCCGTTGCCTTTCGAACGAACAATCACAGAAAATACACTCTGCTAAGAGTGTATTTTTGATTGTGAGAGAGAAAGGATATGCGTA
>JANNCQ010000082.1:0-6176 GCA_031386685.1 Candidatus Altimarinota bacterium
CATGAAGAGATATATGGATGTGCGAGAAGCTCTTGTATTTGAGATGCCGAGTAAGGTAATTTCATAGAAATGAGAATAATGAAAAGATAAAAAAATGGAAACGGGGTTTTAATTCGTTTCCATTTTATGGGGATCCGTTCAATATGCGGGAGTTTTTTTATATTTATGCGAAAATTCGCATAAATAAGTAAATCAATATAGATATGGAATAGTAACAGTAATTTACTCGATTCTATTTTCTTTCATATTTTCTATGAATACAAAATCATCTGGATCGCAGGCACACTCCTCGCGATACGGGGTATCGAAGAACCAAAATATACACTCGTCGAGAAGCGAGATGGATATGAGATACGAGAATATGCGAACTATATCGTGGCAGAGGTAGAAGTCGAGGGAGATATGCGGACGGCGATGAATAGTGGATTCCGCCAACTGGCTGGATATATATTCGGAGGCAATACGACCAAGTCATCTATTGCTATGACTGTGCCAGTGATGGATACGACGAAAACATCTCAGAGTATTGCCATGACCGCACCCGTCATAGATACAGTTTCGGGTAGTGGGAAACGTATCGTCGCATTCACGATGCCGAGCGAGTATACGCTCGAAACCCTGCCAAAACCATCTAATGCAAATATTCGTTTTAGAATAGTAGAGAAGTCCAGAAGAGCCGTACTGAGGTATAGTTGGTATGCGACGGAGATGAGAGTCGAAGACGAGAAAAAACTCCTCAGAGAGTTTCTCACTCGTGATGGATACAAGATAAAAGGAGAAATAATATCAGCCCAGTATAACCCTCCCATGAGTTTTCCGCCACTTCGGAGGAATGAAGTGATGGCCGATATTGAGTAGATTATTTACCCGAGGAGTTTTTCTATACCTCACTTTAATGAGAGTGGTCATGTCGTCGGAGCATATCGCTCTATGACACTCCCTTCTCGGTCAATGAGGAATTTCGTGAAGTTCCACTTTATCTCGTCTCCGAGGATTCCTCATTTTTCTCATTTGAGGAATTTATAGAGTGGATGAGTATTTTCGCCATTCACCTCTATCTTCGCAAAGAGCGGGAAAGTGACCCCATAGTTGATTTTACAGACCTCTTCGACCGTTTCATTGGTTTCTGGTTCTTGGTTGGCGAATTGATTGCAGGGAAATCCGAGAACCATGAAGTCATCATGAGGGTAAGTATTCCAAAGGGTTTCGAGCTCTTCGAGCTGAGGAGTGAGACCACACTTTGTGGCAGTATTGACGATGAGAAGGACTTTGCCTCTATAGTTCTCTAGAGAGATATCCTCACTGTTTGTTTTTTTTACGCGGATTTCGTAGAGGAAGGACATAAACTTTTATATTAGTGATACTATGAAGTATAGTGGATTTCTTTTTTCAGACAAATCAGAATTCCTTGCAATTTCCTCCCTTTCTTTATTATAAGGATAATCCTTATTTTCATTGAATGTTCTCGATTCTTCTGAGTTTTTTCTTATCTATTCCAGATCTGCATTTTGAGAGGATAGCACCTTCAGAGAAGATTATCGTCTATACGGAGAGCGGATACGATCCTGACTATCTTGATATTGCGAAAAATACGAGACTTTATTTTATCAATCTTTCTCGTTATCCGATGTGGACTGCTTCAGATCCTCACCCAGTTCACACGGATTATAGTGATTTTGATGCCATGCGATCCTATCGTTTTGGTGAGATATATGCTTTTTGATTTCCGAGTACAGGGACATATGCATGGCATAATCACGAAAAATCTAATCATCGAGGGATCGTGCGGGTCTACGATCCGAAAAATCCGCTTGTTTCTATAGATAAAACAAAAAAAGAGCTGCGAGAGACACGAGATAGATTCCTCACTCTGCTTGATCCTCATGATGATAGGACCATCTCACATATGATCTCTACTCTTGAAGCAGATAGGAAGCTCTCTCGAAATTGTCATGATATGGCACATGATCTCGGACATCGTGCGTTTGAGCTCTATGGTTTTTCGCGTGCTATGACATTTGGTACGGGTGCTGAGAATACTTCCGTCGATGATATCTGTGCTGGAGGATATATGCATGGGATACTCGAAGAGCTTTTTCTTCATCATCCTGAGCTCCAGAAAACTCCAGAAAAAGTATGTGCATGAGTATCTGAAAACCATCAATGAAGCTGTTATCACTGAGTATGACATTGAATTATGTTTACTGTAAAGAGAGACGTGCCAAAAGCACTCCTTTCTTGCCGTAGTATGACGAATCATACGAATACCTACCGATGTTTTGAGTGAGTGTGGATGGAGATGTTCTGGGGAGATACAGGTCATTCTGGAGCTGATTCGCTCGGGTGGGTGAAAGACCGTCCATTTGCTCGATGTAGTACCGCCAAAACAGATGAGAAGCCGACTTGCTATCTCTATGCTCATCTCGGGTATCTACGGTATCATCCAGGAGACTTCTCTGGGGTGATCAGATTCTGTACTGCTTCAGACCTTCCGGAAAGTGATACAAGCTTCTGCCTCAAATGAGTCGGTATCACTATGATGAAGCATTTCACCTCTCATCATCTCGAAGAGACAGAGAAACTCACGAAAAATCTTTCCTATAATCAAAAATATGCGTATTATGAATGAGTGATCGGATACTCTCTGCTCTCTAGTGTTCCACGAAAGAATCTTGAGACTTTTTGCTCACGTCTTTCTCAGGATATTGGAGTATGTCAGGAAGTATTAAAGAAGACACGATAGTATATTGTTTTTAATGTATTTTTTTATATGCGTATTGGATTTATCGGACTTGGGCTTATGGGTCTCCCTATGGCGAAAAATATCCTCGCAAAGTGAGGAGATCTCTCTGTCTGGAATCGTACTCCAGAACGAGCAAATGAGCTCAAAACTCTTGGAGCAAAGATTTGCAGTAAGAAAAATGACCTTGCAGCGACAGTAGATATACTGATCACTATGGTCACAGCAGGACTAGATGTCGAGGATATCTTTTTCTGATTAGAGGGGACTGTAGGAGCACTCAAACCTGGAAGTGTCGTCGTGGATATGTCGACGATCTGAGTCGAGTGGGCAAAGAAGATCGGCGACAAATTATCTGAGAATGATATATATTTTATCGATGCACCCGTGACGGGAAGTACACCGAAAGCGATCACCGGTGAACTCACGATATTTATCTGAGGAAAAGCTGAGATATTCGAAAAGGTGAAACCCGTACTTACTATGATGGGGACAAATCTCCAATATATCGGCCCGACATGATCAGGGCAAGCAATGAAACTCATCAATAATACTCTCGTCGCTTACTCAATGATCGGACTTTCTGAAGTCATGAAGCTCGCGCCTTACCTTGGTATTTCTCTCGAGCGTACAGCTCAGGTCATCAAGACTCTTCCCGTAGGATCTCCGTATACTACTATGAAAGTCGATAACTTCGTCCGTGATGAGTATCCGATGATGTTCTCCCTCGCGAATATGGCGAAAGACATCTCCCTTGCTCATGCTGAGATGGAGAAAGCTGGAATCCGTCTCGATATGCTCCATATTGCATATAATCAATACCAGAAATGACTTCAAGACGGTATAGGTGGGCTTGATGTCTCAGCTATCGGGAAAATCTCTTAAACTTTACTCAGTATGTCTACTGTTCTTATCACGGGAGCATCTTCTGGTATCGGTCTCGAATTTGCTCGGATTTTTGCTCGAGAAAGACATGATCTCGTCCTTGTTGCTCGAAGTCGAGAGAAGCTCGAAAACCTCGCAAATGAGCTATCCTGAGTCAAGACGACTATTATAGAAAAAGATCTTTCTATTTCAGGCAGTCCTCAAGAGATTTATGATGAACTGCTCTGAAAAAGTATTCAAGTCGATCTTCTCGTGAATAATGCTGGATTCGGAGATTTCGGATATTTCCATGAATGAGATCTCTCTAAATACCAGCAGATGATCGATCTCAATATCCGTACGCTCACAGATCTCTCATATTTATTCGGCCGAGATATGGTATCCCGAAAATCCGGAAAAATACTGAATGTCGCATCGACTGCAGCATTTCAGCCGGGTCCACTTATGTCCGTCTACTTCGCGACGAAGCACTATGTCCTTGCTTTTTCTGAAGGGATTGCTGAGGAGTGGAAAGACTATGGAGTCACGGTGAGCGCACTTTGCCCAGGACCAACAGAAAGTGGATTTCAGAAAAACGCGAGAGCCACAAAGAATAAGATGTTCGCAAGCAAACTCCCGACTTCTCGCTAGGTCGCTGAGTATGGCTATATAAGTCTCATGAAAGGGAAGAGAGTCGCAATCCATGGTTTTATGAATAGATTCCTTGCTTTCATGATTCTATTTATTCCACGGATACTCATTGTGAAGATTATCAAAAATATGCAGAAGTAATACTTTCTAATGGATTTTTATAAGTTCCAATTTTTCTTTCCGTGAAAGTTGTTTGATTGCGTATTCTCGCTTGCGAGCCTCACTCTCAATCAGGAATGATTCAGTATATATAAGTTTCACCGGGAGGCGCCCACGAGTGTATTTCGCTCATTTTCCCATATTATGGGTCTCGAGACGTTTCTCGAGATCAGTCGTATAACCTGTATAGAGGGTATCATCTGAGCAGAGGAGTATGTAGGTGAAGTAGGACATTATTTCTCGAATGACTTAGGTCTATGGATAAGTGAAACCAAGACAAAACTGATAATCATGAGGAGATACCATGCGAGTATTTTCTCATATCCGACCATCTCCCATCCTTCAATCTGAGATGGATACACCCATGTCTTCGTGAATGTACCGATATTCTCTCCTATCCATATCACTCACGCCACGAGGAGAAATCCAACCCCGAGATTCATATGATAGTATTTTTTGTTTGGTCGAAAGTATATCTGAGTCCTTCAGAAGGTAAGGAGAACCAATATGAGGATGATATATCGAAAATCTCAGATAAAGTGATGGGTGAAGAAATTGATATAGATCGCGAGAGCGATGAGTATCGTAGAGAGTTTTTTCGGATATCAGATAAATCGAAACTCGAATATCCTCCAGACTCGAGCGATATAGCTCCCGACCGCTGAGTACATAAATCCTGCAAAAAATGGTACAGAAAGAATCCCCAAGGTGAATGATTCAGGATATGACCATGATCCAATCGATGGATGTGTCTTAAATACTTCCATCCAGAGAGCCACACTATGAAATATCGCGATCACTCCAACCTCTTTCCATGATTCGAGCTTCACTATGACGAGAAATACTTGGAATACAAGTGCAGAGAGAAAGAGAAAATCATATCGATATATCACTCATTCGAGAGGATACCAGTATTTCGTCAGGATGATCATGAATACGAGAAATCCACCGAATATACTGGCGTACGCTTGCTTAGAGATGAAGGTGAGGAAGTCTCAAAAAAATTGTCTCATACTATTTTCGGAGAATCTCGATATCGACGATATACCTTACTTGTTCTTCTTCATTTTCTTCATATGTGAGAAATATTCGACGGTTTCCCATACGAAATGATGTCTCACGGAGTCAAGATTCAAGAGGGGTATAAGGTATGAGTTCTCGTAAAAATATCTCTTTCATAGATGATATGATAAATCTATGAAGCGTATCAGATCATTCGATATATTGAGATTGGATAACTTCTTCTGCTTCATCGAGTCAAGTATCGGTATAGAGAGCAACATAATAATCACGTATAGCAAAAGTATACGATTCTATTTTTCGTATTACGGGAGTGGTAATTGCCACCTTATATTGAGAGCTCATAATTATCAATTTTACTTTGACGTTTTTCTATGAGATCTGGTATATCTTTTGCACTTTCTCGAGTGAATGTATAGAGATGTGCCTCGAGTTCTTCGAGTGACATACAGTCTTCTCATTTATAAGTAGTATTCATAGGGGGAAAGTTATATTGAGATTATTATACCGAAATCAAGGAAAATGCAAAAAAGTATGAAAAGTGGAAGAATAAAATTTGATATATGTGTCAATATATGGTATTATTATGATATATTTTAATTATTTTATAACAACTTTGAGAAAACCCCACGCCTTTTAAGGCTGGGGATGAATCATGCCGTTGCCTTTCGAACGAACAATCACAGAAAATACACTCTGCTAAGAGTGTATTTTTGATTGTGAGAGAGAAAGGATATGCGTA
>JANNCQ010000038.1:0-31054 GCA_031386685.1 Candidatus Altimarinota bacterium
ACGAATCTTATCCTCTATACTGTAGAGTTCATGTTCTGTCAGTTGAGACATATACCGAAACAAAGTAAGAAAGTAAAATAGAATGACTTCTATTTTACTCCTATCCTTTATTTTGGTGAAAGAGCGTCTAAAAAGTTGCGTTTGGTGTTAGAATGTAGGAATCAAACACTGGTTTTCTTTTGCCTTTTTTCTCTTTTCCATATACTCTTTCTATGCATTCAGAATCATCCACTCCGCTCTTCGCCTTCTCTCTCGGTCGTGAATCCAAACTCTCTCTTGCAGAGCTCTTTGCTCTCTTTGGAGAGCGCTCATATGAGAGCCATACAGATGAGATAGCACTTTTCGCCCTTCCTCTGAGCGATGGAGAAGTCAGTGCGATATTTCGCAATATCGGTGGATCTGTACGAGTGATGCGTCTCGTCGGTGAGACTGATGAGAAGCGCTTCCCGACGGATGTGATACGAGAGATAGGAAAGCCCGAGGGGAAGTATGTATTCGCACTGGGTGTCTATGGTGGAGAGTTCCGCCTCTCAGATATCGGACTTCGGATCAAGAAAACCCTCAAGGACTCGTGAGTATCTGTACGCCTCGTAAATATCGAGAATAAAAATATCGTCAGTGCTGTCTATAAAAAAGAGCATCTCGCAAAATCCAAGTCTGAATACAATCTCCTTCATCTTGAAGGAGTATCCTATATCGCCGTCACACTTGCTTGTCAGGATATCGATGCTTACACAAAGCGTGATACTGGGAAGGCTCGCGATATGGAAGTCGGGATGATGCCTCCGAAGCTTGCCCAGATGATGATCAATCTCGCAAATGAGTGAAAGAAAAATGGAATCTATGATCCCTTCTGTGGACTCGGGACGATCCTCATAGAGTCTGCGAATATGGGTATGGCGAGAGTCGTGGGAAGTGATATGTCGCCGAAGATGGTGTCATCGAGTGAGAAGAGCCTCTCTGAATTCATCGCTGAAGAGAAAGTCTGGCACGATCGGATCCGTGCAGCCTGAGGGACGCCAAGCAAGGACTTTAGTGATTTTGCAGGAGAGATATTCCAGCTCGATTCGAGTAAAATCAGTCGAAATAATCTAGAAAGTACACTTGTAGAGTCACTACAGTCCTGAGAATTCCATATCGTAAGTGAGTGATATCTCGGTGAGATTATGCAAAAAGACTCTATCACGATGGACCGAGTGAAGCAAGAGCGATCCAAACTTCGAAATATGTACGATGGATTTTTCGGATGACTCTGTGGGCTTGATTTCGGTGGGAATATCGTCATGACTTTCCCTTTCTGGGATGTACATGGGACGACTTCATTCTTCACAGAAATACACGACGTGATCGGACGACATGGATTCGAAGTCATACCACTTCTTCCAGAGAATATGCGTACACTTATGACCCCCAAAGGGACAATTCTCTATAAGCGTCCTGGGCAAAATGTCGGAAGAGAAGTCACGAAAGTCCGTCTACGAAAAGATCTATGAAAGAAATAAGTCTCAAAAACATCCCCTCTGACTTTCGAGACCAAAAAGATATCCATACGGCACTTGCATGGAATGCTATCAAAAAAATCCTCACAGAAAATAATAGAGAAGAGCTCTTCCTTTATATACAAAGTGTGAGACTGAGTGAGAAATATATCATCATCACTACAGGAAAGCCGATAGTGAACGCAGAGATCAAAATATATGCGGAAAAAATACTTTCGAGATTTCATGAGTCCATGAAGTCTTTCGGTGGATGAATAAAGATCGGAATACGACTTCGTTAGAATATCTATATTTTTGTACCAATTAATCGTGTAAATGCGAATAAAAATAATATGCTCGGTTCATATTTCATCATTTTTCGTCTTCAGTCTCCTGCCTTTCCACTCATATAATTATACAGGTTATTCCATCAAAGGCATCTAAGTCTTGGGAGATATACATTACTTGTAGTAAAAAGTGTTTTTTTATACGATTTTTCTCATTCTACATTTTCGAGTCATTTCGTATCTGTAAGGTTATCAAGACGTTCTACACATTTCGCGAAGAAGCATTTCACAGACATATTCTCGATCTGTCCCTGAAATATCCAGTCAGCGAATATATCTTTTTTATTCTCGGGTTTAGATTCTCCATCATAGCGCTCCTTGAAAAGATGCCAAAGACCTAACCATTCACCACTTGGAAGAAGCATAGAGAGTGATCTTTGGGCCTCAGGATCAGAAGGAGTTTTTGTTTCAATTATAGTATGAATGCTCAGAAATATAATAAATTTTTGTTTTTCATCTTCTGGAAGACTTAGAACAAAATTTGCGAGAATCCTACGTACTCGCTCTTTCGGCTCAGACATCCAGAGAATGGCTATAAGCACATCAGTTCAGAATTCATCATATACATCTTTTATCCCATTATCACTATCTTCTGCGGAATCATGAAGACATATATATTCTTCGATAGTCGATAGCTCAAAAATAGAGGGAAATATATTTGGATTATTTTGATAAAATACAAGGGATCTATTGATATGCTCGAGATACCAAGATCCATCTTTTCTCTTTCTTTTATCATGATGCTCCGCAGCAAGTATATAGGCTCTCTTTCCAGATTCTGTCAGTGCATCGTATATATCACTACTCCATCCTGTATAGATTAATGGAGTTACTTCTCAATGTCCGCAGGCAGCTCGAAGTGACATAAAATGAATTATGAAATATAAATGTATTGATATATTTACAATTGTCAATATATTTTTGACAATTGTAAATATATCGTTTTTAACTCTTTTTGCTTTTTCTCATAAAATCCATATCCTGTCTCATATACATGACTATAAAATCCTCAAAACCAGACATCCAGGGAACGGTATCTCCGAAAATCCAAGACGAAGAAATCATCTCAGAAATATCTCTGCGTCCGAAATCTCTCGCGGAATACGTATGACAAAAGGCGATGAAAGCGCATCTCATCGTCGCTATAGGTTCTGCAAAGATCCGGAAGTCTCCACTCGAGCATATCCTCTTCTATGGGCCTCCAGGACTGGGCAAGACCACGATATCGACCGTCATCGCTCATGAGATGGGTAGTCCGATCAAGCATACAAGCGGGCCTGCTATAGAGAAACAAGCAGATATCATCTCTCTCCTCACAAGTCTCACGGAAGGAGAGATCCTCTTCATCGACGAGATCCATCGCCTGCGTCCGCAGATCGAGGAGATACTCTACTCGGCGATGGAAGACTTCCAGATCGATATCATGATCGGGAGTGGCACAGGAAGTACCAGTGTGAAGATGGATATACCGAAGTTCACCCTTATCGGTGCGACGACGAAGCTCTCTTCCCTTTCATCTCCACTGCGTGATCGATTCGGGAATATCATGAAGCTCGACTTCTATGATACTGCCGATCTCTCGAAGATCGTCGCACGATCCTTCGATATCCTCGGGCTTGATACTATCACTGAGGGAGCTGTATGATCTATCGCGGAACGCTCACGTGGCACCCCCAGGATCGCGAACCGGTATGTGAAGATCCTCCGTGACTACGCGACGACGGGGCGAGATATCCACTCAAAAGACGAATGTGATAGCATATTTGAAGGATTTGGCGTAGACGCTCAGGGCCTTGATATCCTCGATCGGAAGCTTCTCACCCACCTTATGACGACGTTCGGTGGGCGGGCTACTGGACTCTCGACTCTTGCTTCTGTCATAGGTGAAGAAGTTGCGACGATCGAAGATGTCGTCGAACCATTTCTCCTGCAGATCGGACTCATCGAGCGCACTCCAAGAGGAAGACAGATCACCAAGAAGGGTGAAGAATATCTTACTAAAAATATATAATCTATGATCCTCGACTGACGCCCTGTCGCATCCCAAATCCTCGAAAATATCAAAAATCAGATCACCTACTCACCGACATGATCAGATAAGCCGATGCTTGCAGTGATACTCGTCGGAGAGAATCCTGCGAGTCTTGCCTACATCCGTATGAAGGAGAAGCGGGCTCGTGAAGTCGGTATGGGATTTGGTGTATATAAGTTCCCCATAAGTATCACTCAATCAGATCTCGAAGAAGAAGTAAGAGCACTCTCACGCGATGAGAGAGTCCATGGGATCATCGTCCAAGCACCACTTCCGAGTCATATCGATCGATATGCTGTGACAGAGTGTATCGATCCCGAGAAAGATGTCGATGGATTTACCAAGACGCAGATCGGGAATATGTATCTCGGCCATGATGGGCTCTGGAGCTGTACTCCGAAAGGGATCATGACACTCCTGAAACACTATGATATCGATGTGATAGGGAAGAATATCGTCGTGATAGGACGCTCGAATATCGTCGGAAAGCCTATGGCACTCATGCTTATGAATGCTGGAGCTACTGTCACAAGCTGCAATAGTGCTACAAAGAATCTTCGCGAAAAAACAAAAAATGCCGATATCATCATCAGCGCTGCAGGGGTACCATGACTTCTGACTCGAGATATGCTCCACTCAGAATCTATCGTGATTGATGTAGGAAGTACATTCGTCGACGGAGTGGCTACGGGCGATACTGACTTCGAGGAACTGAAAGATACGATCCGTGCGATCACTCCGACTCCTGGAGGAGTATGACCGATGACCGTCGCGACACTTATAGAGAATACTTGGAAAGCTTATCTGAATCAGAAAGAGTAGTTAAACGATCATGCTATGGTCTTACTCATAAGATCCGATTACTCACTTCAATTTTTCAAAATACAGTTTCAAATATTATTCCATCATAGAGTTGGTTAGTAGAGAGGATTTTTGTCATAGAAACACTCTCTGTAGAAAATCGATCCAGTGAAGTAATTATAAGATTATCATGATATTGGTATACATAACCCACTCAACCATTCGGAAGCTGACACGGTCATATCAATACTGCTTCTGGATAGTCACGGAGAGTACTTGTAAAACCTGCTTGATCTAAAGCTTGCATTTTTTTATGAACTGCAGAGATTCTTCTTTGTGAATCTGTAATTACTCCTAATGCTCCTATAATAGCTTTTCAGGTCATTTTAGGTCTTCTTATATACTGAGGGGGATCAAAGATTTGTAACGGTTTCATATTTGTATACAACTTAAATTTAATCATTACTTCGCCCTCCCCACCACATACTCCACGATATCTGAGAACTTCGAAGTCTGGAAGGTGTTCGATGTTTCGAGGAGAGCATATTCAAGATCAGAGAGGAGCTTCTTCGCTCGCTCAATACCCATGAACGCGACGATCCCTTTGTGTTTAGCGACATCTTTCCCGATAGCTTTTCAGACTATCTCTTTATCTCCCTCATAGTCGAGGATATCATCTCGCACCTGGAATGCTCGTCCGAGAAGCACTCAGAACCAGCGAAGCTGCTCGATCATGTGGGTATCTCAGGCTCCAGCAAGATGTGCTCCTACGAGGAGTGAAGCCGTGAAGAGCTTCCCTGTCTTTTCATCGTGAAGACGGATGATCTCTTTCTGATCGATATGCATATGATCTTCTCCGATATCGCGTATTTGCCCTCGCACCATACCCATATCTCCGATAGCACGGGTGATCTCGAGTATAGATTCTGGATTTTTAGCTTCAGCAATACACTCGATCCCCATAGACTGGAGTGCATCCCCTACGAGTATGGCGATACCTTCACCATACTTTTTCCAGACCGTGAGTTCTCATCGTCTGAATTCATCATTATCCATCGATGGGAGATCATCATGAACCAGTGAGTATGCATGGATGAATTCTATACCGATAAGATAACTCAAGATGACATCAGCAGGAAGCCCCATGAGTTCTTCATAAATAATCATAGAGAGGATGACTCGTATACGTTTTCATTTGCCTTCGACAGCAAATCTGAGAGCTTCCTGGAATTCTTTTTCTTTTTCTGTGACGAGACTATTATAGCGTTTATCGAAATACTCTGCTATCGCAGAGTCGACTTTTCACTTATATATATCGTACCAATCTTGGATCATAAAAAGTAGTTACTAGTCATAGAGTAGCATAAGAATGAAAAAATTGCAATAATTGAGCATATATTTTGGGCTATTTTCCGAACTTTCTTTCACGATCTTTATAGATTTGGATAAAGATTTCTATATCTTCTCGGGAGAGATCTGGCCAGTTTTTCTCTGAGAAACAATATTCTGCATACGGTGAATGAAAAAGAAAGAATCCAGAATGCCTGATATGTCAACCTGTACGTATGATAAGATCAGGCGGAGGAAATGGTGAGGTCTCAATATGGGTTCTTATATCTTCTACAGTTATCTGTGTCATATCCTGTCATGTATGAGAGAGCGACCTTACAGCACGGGCAATCTCTTCCTGTCATCCATATCCGATCGCGATAATAGCCGTCATATCTGTATTATTTTCTGTCAATTTTTCTGCTTTTATCATATTTTTTTTACACCTTTCTGGTATGAGACTTCGATCTCCGACACAGATAATACGGATATTATTTTTGTTTGCATCTTTAGCTATATCAAGTATTCCCTTCTCTAGGAGACTGAAAAGATATCAGAGTTCTTCGGGGGAGCGCTTTTTGATATTATCATCAGAAAGAGCCCAAAAACTTGCGAAAGGGATTCCCATTTTTTTGGTCTCTCTGATAATACTCTTTGCATTCTCATATCCTCGTCTATGTCCTTCAAGGGTAGGGAGTCATCGCTCTTTTGCCCACGTCCTATTTCCATCCATGATATATCCGATATGTTGCATAAATGAGAATTTAGAATTTAGAAAAAGGATAGGACTATAGTTGTATCTGTCAAACAAAAAATCCCTCCCGAGTACTCGGGAGGGATTTTGGAAAGTGCGATTATCGCTCTTCACGAGGGCGAGCTTCGTTTACCACGAGCTGACGACCCATAACTTCACGACCATTCATAGCCTCGATGATCTTATCCATATCTGCTTCATCAGCATCTACGAAAAGAAAACCTTTCTTACGACCAGTTTCGCGGTCAGTAGGCCAGAAAAAATCGACAAGTGGAGCCACCTCTTCGAAGAGGGCACGAAGCTCTTCAGCTTCGATACGGAATGGGACATTACCTACGAATAGGCGTTTAGTAGTACCGGTACTCATACAAGAAAAAGAGTAGAAAATAAATTGCCGAGACCGCTCTTTGACTTCGATGAGCACAAAAAGGATACAATTCGACATACACATTATACTCGTATTTTTCGGAAAGCAAATTTATCTCTTCGATGAACCCCGTCACCTATGAAGTAGGCTAAAAAACTCGAGCGAGTTCAGTATGAATATTAGTCTGCATAGATATATCCATCGATACTGGAATCATTTTTTGGTATTTTTCTGATTGTGACTTCATTGATACGACGATAGTTCATATCTTTTACGATGACGTAGTCATCCGTCACATCAGCGACGATACCGACATGTCCATAATAGCGATTATACCCTCTTCCTGAGAATTGTATGATAGCTCATGGCACTGGTTTCTGTCCTGTCTTTACTCATGCTGCATTCGCATTTTTCATCCATGCATTAGCATTACCTCGCCAGGTGACACTCTTATTTTGACCGACATACCAGGTACAATTTCCCCAAGCGAATCCACGAGAAAGTCCAGTATATTTGACGAGATATCGTGATTTAAGTCCTGTGACACTATCGATGACAGTAGGTCTTACAGAAGGAGTAGGAGTCGGGATAGGGATGAGATTTGCTGTTTTTGAAGATGATTTCTCTCCCGTTTTCGCGATGGATGTTGTTGTTTGAGTATTTCTTTGGGCTGCACCTGGTATCATCAGCTCCATACCTTTTCTTATAGATGCAGCATTCTTGAGTCCATTGACTCGTACGATATCATCAGCATCGACTCGATAAAAACGAGCAATTTCTGATATGGTATCGCCACTTGTCACCTTATGAATGACCCCAGAAACTGGTGGAATACGGAGCTCCAGACCTACAGTAAGGGCATCATCTAGAGAAAGATCATTCGTCCAGAGTATTGCGTCCGTACTGACCCCAAATCTATTAGAGATACTCCCTAGTGTATCTCCTGCTACGACTTTATAAGATTTTGTTCTTTCGTTTTTTGTTGCTATGAGTTCACCCCCCGATGAAAACAGTGCTTTCGGTCTCGTTCCCTGAGATACAGTATCAAAGTCTGTACTTACCAGTCCTGATTTATTTATATAACTCCCCTCCATACCTGCATCTCCCTCATACGCTGTGATGATCGTCGTCTCATCATAATCTCCTGCCCGTGCCTCATAATCGGATCAGATAACTGAGAGAGACGGGTAAATAGGAAGTATGATGATTACGGCAAGAGTAAACCATCTGAAGTTCCGAAACGATTCCCATGCAGAATAGATACGCTGATTATTGCGTATTGCTCGCTTGAGACGAGCTCGGGTATTGAGATTTGGGGTCATTCACAGTTTTTAGGAATAAACGTATAGTACAAGAATCCTAAGAAAGGTTGCTCATCACTATTATGCTATGGCCGATACTTGAAGTGTTGTTCTTACGGCTCGAAATCCATAGGTTCTCATATGGCGTTTTTTTGCCTTCATCTTAAATACTCGTACTTTTTCTGCTTTAAATTGATCGAGTACTTTGAACGTCACTTTCGATCCTTCTACAAGAGGAGCTCAGATTTTGACTGACTTCCCTTCTGGATCTGAGAGAAGCATAGCACCCACTTCGAGAGTTGCTCAGATTTCGAGATCCTGATGATCGACTTCGATCACTTGGTCTTGCTCGACGGTATACTGTTTTCCACCAATTTCGATAACTGCTATCATAAAATAATAATGTTATGCTCATATGAGGGTTCACTTGAAAAGTGAATCTTAGAAACCTCATAACGAAGCGATATAAATATGGATTTCGGATCCAAGAAGAAAAAATAGAGACTATTTACTTTTCTTGAGCACGAATATTATATACCAATTCACCAGCAAGTCGAGAAAAACACGTTGACAAAGTATGGCTGGGGTACTAGGATTCGAACCTAGGAATGGCGGAGTCAAAGTCCGCTGCCTTACCGCTTGGCGATACCCCAAAGCAAGAGGAAAAATGTGAAAAGTGAGCACTCAGGAATATTCGAAGTAGGCGTCTATGGAAGTCGTATAACCAGTACGAAGCAAATATCACAAATGACTCGTGGGGGGATTATAGCGATATATGATGAAAGTCAAGCGTTTGTTTCTCGCGGCGAAGTATTGCATTTTTCTCTATTTTTTATATATTAGATGTATGTCTATAAACCTTATTACCATAGAGCTCCTCGCTGATATTGCCCACATCGGACATAAGTGAGATATCATCGAAGTATCGAGTGCTCAGGCTCGCAATATGCTGATCCCAAAATGACTCGCAAAAGAAATCACCGCCGAGCGTATGAAGCAAATTAAGGAAAAAGAAAAGAAATCAAAAGATCAGGCTCGACTAAAATTAGAAAAATCATATGAGATACAGAAACTCCTTGACGGACAGAAGCTTGATTTCACACTCGAGTGAAAAAATGGAAAAATATTTGGTGGAATCAATGAGCATGAAATCATCACTCGCATCAATCAAAAATGGCATGTCAACTTCGAAAAACACGACGTGAAACTCCCGAATAAGACTCACATCAAAACTGCTGGTACTCACCTCGTCTATCTCCATATCACCCGTGAAAGTATCGCAAAAATAGTAGTAGAGGTAAGCATAAAAGGCTAGTGAAGTACCCTTTGAGCAAGCTGAAGCTGTAATGCTAAGAATTCGACAGATTCAGGGGAACGCTCACTTGCTTTGCTCTCGAGCCACCTTCTCATATGAGTATGAATCATAATGATTTCTTCCCTGTCTCAAATGACAATATTATCGAGCACAGCATGCACACTATATATGACGCTTCCTCGAATATCTATAGGAAGAGTATTCATAAAATCTGGCACTTCCCATCGTTTACTGTTCATAAAAGAATCAGGGCACTCTAATTCTTGACCTACCATAGATGTATCTATTCCAGAAATTTCTTGCCTTCTTTTCATAAAAAAATTATATTCTCAATATTAATTTGTCAACAAATATCATTCTATGACTGAGAATACCGTGTATCTGTCTATCGACTATGGAACCCATAAATCCTGACTTGCCTACTCAGTCGAGGGATTTTGTTTCGCACATACTACTCTCTCCACCAGGGAGCTTCTCGAATATCTTCCAAAATGGATACAAGAACGAAAACCGAAAGGCATCATCATTGGTATGCCCTATAACATAGATGGGACAGAATCAGCTCACTGTAAGAAAGTGCGAATGTTCGCCAAAACAGTCAAAAAAGCAATACCTATTGAAATAATCTTCCACGATGAACGACTGACAACGAGTGAGGCAAAATTCGGTTGAGTCGAAGATATCGATGCTGAGAGTGCGAGACTCATACTCGTAGACTACATCAAAAATATTTAATTTTTGGGTAATTCTGGTATATTATAGCCGAGAGCTACCATCGCATAGTAGAGCTTCCTCATATATCCCTGAGTCTCTGCGACTCACTCGGGCTTCATACGCATACCACTATAAAACATTCTCATGATTCACTCAGGATGAGTAGTCGTCTTCAGATAACGATCGAGCTCAGAGAGTCGATCATCATTATTCGAGTTATATCCTGCGGCGAGTATATAATATACACTATCTTTTCCTTTGCTCGATAGCCACTTATAGGCTTGATGTGTCTTCTGCATATATCCCTCGAGCTGTCTCTCAAGGTGCATATATCAGAGTATGAGAGAGAGTCTATGATCAGAAACTATATCAGCAAATGATTTCCCATCAAAAAGTGGATGATAGTGTGTTTCGCGGAGTCACTTTGATTTTGAGCCATTCGCAAAAGTATACCCATCACTTGCACCCTTTGTAATTTGCATAATACCTCGCGCTCAGGCGCTACTTTTGAGGAGAAAAGCATTTTCTCGATTGAGTCCAAGAAGTATGAAAAATTTTTTTATTGCTCGCTCATAGATAATCCTCTCATCCTCTTGGGAAGAACTTGGATGCGCGACACTCATATTTTCTACAAGCATCAGTGATTGGAGGAGTCTCGATCATCCGAGTTCTCAGAGTTCGGCAGAAACTCTTCATGCTCCGGCAAGATCCTTCATAAGACCTGCTGAAAGTTCACCAAAATATTGTTTTCAGACTTCGATGGCTTCAGGAGTGACAAGACCCTCTGAAAATGGAGTATGAACTTTAGGGAGATCTTTATGGAATCAAGGGTAACGAGTAGCAAGTATGATATACTCTTCCCCTTTCATATCTCTTATACGAAAATCCGTACCAACACCATTCGATTTTGCCCTCAGAGCATCTGCATCAATTTTTGCATTTGGAGCGACTCCTACCATATCTACCTTAAGTTGGAGATCATCTGAGATGACTCTCCATTCCTGAAGCCAATCATCCGGACCTGTAGGTTTTGGGTTTCGTTTGCGGGCAAGGTATACGATATGTATATTTCAGGCTTTTCTATCTTTGAGGAGGGATGATGGCGCTACTAAATAGGGGATGATCTCCCATCAGGGCAGATCTCAAGCAAGCTGATTATAAGAATCCAATGTATCATAATTGAGAGAGAGGTACTCTCGTGCTTGACGAAAAAATGTCGGAATATCCCCCTCTCTCGGAAGATCGATGATTATCGACTTCATAGTTACGAGGCTCGGAGATTCATATGGAGGTATCGGTGTCGAAGTAGGAGTGAATACTCGTGGTTTTTTCTCATCCAAGGTATGTACTACTTGAGCTCATGTTTTGTCTACCCTCTTCTTAGCTTGAGCGTCTGGACTTGATATCCCAAGACTTGCTGCAAGTATAGATGTCAGAATCATGCTATGCGTACTCATACTGTTAGCAAAATCAGAGAAATATTTGAGAATCTACTATCCCCACTTTAGCAATTAAAAGAAAAGAAATAGCATATATATAGTGAGTAGTGAGAGTATAGAAAATGAAAGAAATGGTAATTTTCATAGAAACACAGAAGTAATTAAACCAAAAGCTATGAAAAAAATTCATTCCTATAGCTAAAAATACTAGAAATACTGCCTTTTCATTTCAGGAAAAATATACTATCGATACTATAAGAAAAAGGGGGGAAGTGGGGATGAATGAAAATATTTCATAATTTTTTTAAAAAGATATTTTTATAATATTTATTGACGATAATAAGCAATTTAAAAAACTTCTAATCGGAAAATCCGATATTTGGTGGATAAAAATTTTTATGAAACCTTCATCTTCATTCTCTTGCCTCTTCTTTTCGATTATCCAGAACTTCTCGAATAAGAAGAGCAAGCCGAGTCTGGAGATCTTTTGGAGTTCAATTATTCTCTAGTATAAGATGTGAGTGTCCTTCGACCTTATCAGAAGGATCGGCAAGACGAATTTCCATTTGTTTGGGATCAATAGTGAACATCTCAGGATTTCGTTCACGAATACGTCTTTCTCTTTCTCAAGCAGAGAGGGAAATTCCTACTATTAGCGTATCAGACCTTCACGTATTATTAATGATTCATCCTACTTTCTTCCCTACAGCATTATTCCCCGATAAGACGATAACAGATTGTTGATTGCCAGAGTAATAGGGTATACTTATTGAATCTTGATACGAAGATTTCATAACTCTCCATATATTTTGGAGATGAGTATCTATAGTTTCTAGGGACTCAAATCCATAAAATTCTGATTTCTCCCCACCCAAATCCCTCATCCATGGAAAAAATATATTTCCTACCTGTAAAAGCCTGAGAAATTCTGATCGTGTTATATTTATATTCTCTGCAGTTGATTGTCCCACTCTGGGTGCCCGAGTTATATATCTACTCGGAACGACAACTCATCTTCCATTTTCCATGTATCAGTCACCCGATTCATAAAGAATTGGATTATGGATGTATCTGAGTGGATCAACTGCCGTTGTCTTTCCTACCCCTGAAGATCCAACTACAACTATTAATTTAGGGGTATTTTTAGGGAGGGACAGTTCTCCTTTAAGAAATCAAAAAGGTATATTCATATTATGATTATACCTTTCTTAAAAAAATGTCAATTCTACTGAAACTTCGGAAGATACTCTTTCACATATCGCTCTTCACACTCCTTGATGATCATTACTGCCTCAGCTGCATCGAAGAATCCATTGACCTTACATGTTCACGGTTTTTTCAGATCCTTGTAGTGTTCCCAGAAGTACTGGGTCTCCTTCTCCCAGTGAGGACCAAGCTGTGAGTAGTGGGTGATATGGTCCATGCGCTTATCGTCTGCGAGGACTCCGATGACCTTATCATCGACTTCACCTCCATCATCGAACTTCATGATCCCGATAATGCGAACTTCCGCAAGAGAGCCAGGGATGAGTGATTCAGTGACTCATACGATCTCGATATCGAGTGGATCATTGTCGAGATCCCACGTACAGGGGATCGCTCCGTATGCAAATGGGTAGGAGAGAGAAGAGTATCCGACACGATCGAGTTTGAGTGTTCCTGTTTCCGTGATAATCTCATATTTATTGATCCCATAGGTATTATTTTCTATGAGGGCGTTCACTCGAAGTTTTCCTTCATCGGCAAAAGCCGGAAGTACATGGAGAAGATTGAGCATATATTTGCTCGGAGGATGGTCGATATTTGCCATAGAATGATGATTAAAATTACACTGATCCTTAGAATATTGAAAATCATGAAAAAACAAAGTCGAAAATTGGTATTTTTTTATGAAATAGGGTATTATTTCTTTAAACTCTATGTAACTTTTCTTACAATGTTCAATAAAATCCTCTTTCTTTCCATCTGTCTCATCCTATCAGCCTGTGGAAATACAGCTTCCTGACCCGAAACTCCGATCAAAACGAATCTCCCACTCCAGGAAGAAACATTCGAATCCAACTATGCTCGAATCATAGAAGATACTCTGAGTATGAGCTCCACGGGGATGATATGAACGATGAATCATATCTACAGCTCGCTCTACCCAAGTGGGTATGATAACTCTCTGATCCGTATAGCATTCGACATTCCTAAGAAGGCATCAGGTGATCTCTCTCTGGCAGCCGATGCAGTACGTGAGACATACAAAAAGCTCAGTGCGAAAGTATCACTCACAGGATCTCTCACCAACATGAGCGGGGAGACCCTCGTATTTCAAGATGTGAGATGACAACTCGTTGCTAATATCGAGAAATCTCGATATTATGGCATCATAGAAGCTCTTGATATAGACTGACTCTCTCCTTCGATGATGAACGATTTCAAAGAAATCAAGGGATACATAGGAAAGTGGTGGATGCTTGATTATATAGATGCTATGACAAGTTCGATTCCTCGAGACGCGAATCTCGGTTTGGATCTTGGGAATTTTATTACTGGATACACGGCATTTTTACAAGATTTTACAAAAAATGGAACAAATAATCTCCTTCCTATACTCGAGAAAAATCCTATTATTATAGCCAATTCATCGGGGGCTGTCATCGGAAATGAGTATGTCTACCCTGTAACGCTTTCTCAGAGTGGTATCATGTCACTCTTAGGAGATTTCTCTCTTAAGTATAGTGGTACAGGGATCTCTGCAGAAATGAATCAGGAGTTATCCGTATACCTTTCTGGCATCACGAGCACCGGAGAACTCCGTATATCCACAGGAGAGCCGACATACTTCTCACTCACACTAAGCATCAGTGGATCTGGATATTCAGATAATCCAATACAGATAGATATACATTCAAAGCCTGAAAGTTATATCCTAAAGGGGGCCTCTCAGAGTGGAAGCATAACTTCGACCTATACTCACAAAGACTGAGAGAAGTCACGATATATTCTCAATCTCACGAAATGAGATAAAACAAGCAATATCATAGAATATGCTGGAAATGTCAGCCCTACAAATATTGATGCGAATTTTGTATTTCTCGATCCTACTAGCGAAAATACGGTGTCCGCTAAGGTACAATTTCTCCAGGATGATGGGACTTTCGCTTATACGATGAACCAGTCAAAAGGAGATCAATTTTGGGATATTATCGATCTTTCTGGAGTCTATGGAAGTAGGAAAATAACAGCCCTCACATGAATCCTCAATCTCCCAGAATCACGAGATTCCGGACTTTCACTTGAATATAACAGAACTGAGGATGATAGCTTCTCTCTTTCGATAAAGACACCTTCTGGAAGGATACAAGGAGATGGAAGTCTCAGGAAAAATGATATCAAAATCAACATGACTGCCCAATGATTCTCTGCAACATTTGAACAAAAAATACATGAAGATGGTTCATGGGATGGGAAATTCCAACTTCCCGTATGACTCATACGATGGAATGGAAAAACAGAAAATGAGGTCCTTAGTGATTTTCATATCAAGTGAACTTCTCCTTTTGGATGAATCGATCTGGATCTCACCAAAAAAGATGATAGTGTCATATGACCATATTCGATAAATATCCAATGAGTCGAGACTTCAAGTGGTACAATCTCACTCCGTAAGATACCGAAGAACTTCGACATCAGACTCGACACGACCTTCCCAGGGATGGATGCTCCTTCATTTTTCAAATTCCATAACTTCACAGATCTCAGATGGGACAAAGATGCAAAGGTCATAGAACCAGAGAATGCTGAGTCACTTACTCCTTTCATGAAAAAAATGATAGAGGAAGATTCTTCATACAAGAAACTCCAGACTACTCCATCTTCTGCTTTTGATTTTACTGATTTATAATTTCTATAAATATATCACCTATGTTTCCTTCCAAAAAATGATTCTTCTTTATCGAATGATCCATCATGGTCGTCCTTGCATGAGTATGAGTACTTTCGGCTGCGCTCTTCCCCGCAATGACGTGATATCTCGAAAGATCTCGCGATACTGCTCGAACTTCTCATATCAGACAAGTCTCGACACTTATACAAACATACTATCTCGACAAAGGAAAATATCCGGAGACACCATCTTCAGGATGCCTTCCAAAAGAAGCACTCAAAGAATATATCCAAAGTATTCCTATCGATCCGACTCCATGACATATCTCCACGGGATGTGATGGATCGGATGGGATGACCTATACCTATACGTCTTATACTGCCTGAGATAAATCTCGACACTATATACTCGGGGCGACGATGGAATGAGAGAAAAATGGGAACTCATCTGTATCGATAAGCGAACTCGATATCAGTGATACTGGATCCGTCACAAGTCCACTTATACGCTGATCTGGAAAAGAATATATCATATTGAATTAATAATACATTATATAAAAAAATCGTCTCTACAGAGACGATTTTTTTCTTGATAAGATATAGTTACTTTCTATACTGATGGTATTATTTACTATTATTCTCTATGTTTCATAAAAAAATATTACTCATACTTCTCCCTCTTATATTCCTAGGAAATTGTAGTCTGAAACCCGAGGTCCAAAAGTCTGACTTTGTCGGCATGTATCAGTCTCATGTGAAGGATCGTATAAGCTCACTCCGTGATATCGCGAAAGATATGGGATATATGGAATCATATACAACAAATGGTACCCTGCGAATGCTCGCAAATATCCCGATGATACTCAGTGGAGCTCTCTCTACTTCATATGATGCAAAAGTACACAGTCAAGATCTCGAAATGACCTTCATGAATCCAAGTGCATCATATGAGACATTTCTCGCATCTGGATCAGTCATAGCAAAAGAAATTAGTATGATAACGAGTGGGGGAAGTGATGTATTTTTCCGATATCAAGATCTCAAAGAAATATGACTCATGGATCAAGCGATAGTGACTCTATTCGAAAAATATAATAATACTTGGCTCTCACTCAAAGAAAGTGATATGGAAGATACCCTCTCAGGATCGACAGAAGAAGATATCAGAGCCTATAGACTCTCTCAGACTCTATCACGTATGACTCTGAGCGATATAGAGAAGTATCTCCTGAAGTATCCTCTCTGGAAAGAGCAAAAAGATCTCGGAATGAGTGGATCACTCCACACCTTTGAAGTCACCCTTGCACGAGAGAATATCGTAGCGATGATATGAGAGTTCACTCGCGAAGCGACGAATGATCTCACTCCTGAAGCAAAAAAAGATCTCGAAATGTCTCTTGCTGATATACAGATGACCGGAACTCTCACTCTTGATCCAAGTGATATGAAGCGTGCCTCATTCGATGGTACCATGACATTTGGAAGTGGAAGTACTCCTGTACGTATGATATTGGATGAGACTGCATCTACTACCCTCATGTCTCTGAGTGCATCAGGGAATGCTCTCAATATCGCTTATAGAAAGACGGAGACTGGATATGAATCCTCTCTCGCTCTCATCCAGGATGGACAAGAAATGGCTCGACTCGAAGGCACCATCAAAAAGGATGATAAAAATGTACATACTCTTAACATGACATTCTATGCCCCTGCCCAATGACTCACCGTCACTCTCGAAAACCGATCAAATCCAGATGGTACATTCGACGGAAAGCTCAATGCGGGAATAGGAAATATGTCATGGAAAGGAAAGCTCGAACCAAATAAAGGCATCTCTGATCTTCATGTGACATGAGCCATGATCGGTAGTAGCCTCTCACTCGATCTCACTCCTGCAGCTGACGGGATGCTCAGAGGACCTATGCTCGTCAAATCAGGTGATGCTACTCTCATATCTGCTGATATCGGTCTCATAGCAAAGAAAGAAGAGTTCACCCTTATAGTTGATGTCGCGAATCCTGACGACGCAAAAGTGAAATCTCATGGAGAGATCAGTATTACGGCCCGTCGTGCGCCTTGGTCTGGAACGATCAATATTCCCAAAGATACAAAGAAATTCAAAGACTTTGCAAGTGAAATCTCAGCACTTTCGCCGAAAGAAGATCCTTTTATCGAACAACCTTTCGATACAAATTCGGGTATATCGACGAGCAAAAGCTGAGCTTCTCCTATAGAAATCCCATCAAAATAATAGAACATACTCCCTATTTATACTCTCACCTCTCTCTTATGCGTAAAGGCGTCATCATCATCACCATAGTAGCTCTCATAGCATCAGTCGTCGGTAGCGGTATAGCTATCATCGTATACTGAGTATAGCTTTGTTTGAGTGAAGTATTTATCCATCTAACTTCTTTATATGGCACCTCTTCCTGACCTATCGAATGAGCAAAAACTCACATATATGTACCATACGCTTAAGGATCAAGAATCGCGCCATAGACGAGCAGTACGGTACAAATTTTTTAAGTGGCTCATTATTGCATGACTCATCTCCCTCTTCTATATGTATCCTGGAGTGATACTGGGGAAGATATTTGAGATTGTGAAGCCACTCGTAATGGAGCAGACACAATCGATCATGGAAGAGAACAAGAATAATCTCATAAATAGTCTTAAGGACGCCTTACCAGAGGGTATCGAAATAGCTCCGACAAAACCAAAAACGACTCCATCATCAAAGACAAAAACAGGAACTACGACTCAGCCGAAGAAATCAACTCCAATTTAAAAAGTATAACCTATAATTATCTTTCATAAAAAATCTTCTTAGAGACCTTTTATTGTGGGATCGTTCCATTCACAAGATGATATCATAGATTCTTATAATAGCTATATTCGTCCGAGTCATATCATGAGCGGAGCACTTTAGTATGTCTTCCATCTTTTGATACTATTATTATCTGAGAAGAGTAGAGCCTCCCTCCCGTAGGCCAAACGGAAAGATAACCATCTCGTACCTTTCTTGAAAGGAGTAAAGTTATTGGCTCTTGCATACTATCTGGTTCTTCTTGATCAAAAGTAAGGATGTATCGTTCCGGCATAGAAGAAGAGCATAAAATAATAATTCCTCATAATGAGGATTTATTTTAAATATTTTTTATATAAAGTCAATATTATAAATCCCCACTTTTCCTTTTTTTATCCCTACAATCCGCTATCAGAATAAATTCTCCATTCGTACGTATATGGTACTGGAAACCCGTGAACGGATTAGGGATCTGAAGTTCGGTGACTCATTGGGACTCTTCGGATCGAGAACCATCGAGATAAGTAGATACGAGTCTTTGTACATATTGGAGAGGCCACTTCGGATCAGGAGTAAGCTCGATACCCACTGAATGGAGTGAACTATCGAATGTCGTCGAGATTCGTGTTTTAGGATAGATTGTACTTCTCATGCAAACCAAAGTGCCTGACTCTCACAGACCTTATCAGGATCAATAGGTTCTTGTTTTTGAGCAGAGTGGAGAGGACTTATCCGTGGATGAGATAGAGATGAAGCAGTCGGTGAACCCAGAGTGAGAGCAGTACTGATAAAAATAGAGAGAGATTTATTCATAAAAGTAGTATTAGAATCTAGCACCCTTTCGTCTGGAGCCAGCTGACGAGTTCTGAGATTTTCACGATTTCCTGCTCACCCGTATCACGATCTCGGACTGTCACTTGCCCCTGATCGTAATTCTCTGGCTCGACACATATAGCATATGGTACTCCAATCTCGTCGGCACGAGAATAGCGCTTCCCGATCGTCCCCGCTTCATCATAGTCACACATGAAGTGAGCAGAGAGGAGGGAGAAGAGATCTTCTGCTTGTGGGATGAATTTCTTCACGAGGGGATAGACTCCGACCTTCATAGGTGCGACCTGAGGAGCGAATCTCATCACTACGCGACTTCCCTCTTCGTTCGTGACTTCATCATAGGCATCACACATTGCTGCAAGTGTAAGGCGAGAGAGTCCGATCGATGGCTCGATGACATAGGGGATATATTTTGTATTATCGAATGGATCGAAATACGAGAGATCAGCCTTGGATAGTCCCATATGTGCCTTCAGGTCATAGTCAGTACGATTGGCGAGAGTCGATATCTCTCACCATCCGAATGGGAAGAGATATTCGAAATCTCCTGCCCGCTTCGAGTAGTGTGGCAGTCCCTCAGCTGGTATCTCGACAAATCGTACTTTCTCGGATTTGAATCCGAGGACTTCTGTGAAGAACCTATTCTCCTCAGAAAGCCAGAGCTCGAAATTCTCAGCATCTGTTCCTGGTTTGCAGAAGTACTCTATCTCGATTTGTTCGAACTCCCTGGTTCGGAAGATGAAGTTCTTCGGAGTGATCTCATTGCGAAATGCCTTCCCCGCCTGTGCGACTCAGAAGGGTATCTTCTTGCGAGTCGAGCGAGCTATATTCGGGAAGTTCACGAATATCCCTTGTGCCGTCTCAGGCCGGAGATATACAAGTGCAGTCGCATCTTCAGTCGTCCCCTGACTGGTCGAGAGCATGAGATTGAACCTTTTTACATCTCACCAGTTTTTCTTCCCACAATTCGGACATGCGAGGTGTCATTCTTTATTATAAACATTTAAGTCCTCAAGTGGGGTCTTATCTCCTGCCCAGTTATTTGGAAGAGGAAACTTTGGATTCTTTTCGAGTGCTTCTTCGATGAGCTTATCCGCTCGATGACGCGTATGACAGTCCCGACATTCCATAAGTGGGTCAGAGAATGATCCGACATGACCTGAGGCGATCCAGACATTCGGGTTCATCATGATCGAAGCATCGAGGAGGACCATATCCTTTCGCTTCTGGACGAATTCTCGAATCCAGAGATTTTTGATATTTTCTTTGAGGAGTATCCCGAGTGGACCATAGTCCCAGGAGTTCGCAAGGCCTCCATAGATCTCTGATCACTGATAGACGTATCCTTTCGTTTTCGCAAAGGTGACGAGTGTAGACATTTCGAGGGTAGACATAAGTAAGAAATTTAGAAAATTATGAATAGAGTGAGGAGTTTTAGAATTCAAGTTAGTATTGTGATAATCGATGAAATCCAAATAAATTTATGAAATCATCTTGCAATTATTCTATTTTTTCGATATTTCTGATACTAGATAATCATTACGATGATACTCAGAGCAAGAAAATATGGGAAGACTATTGATCCGAGGAGTATTACCGCAGAGAGATAATTCCCAGATGCATACTGGGATACAAATTCTTCTAGTGGAGTTTTCTCATATAAGAAATTCCTCTCAAGTAATACGGAACTAGGGAACTTATATCTCGAAAGTGTGCCAGTATTTTCAGCATAAAGAAAATAGCTTGGGAAGATGAGCAATGAGATAATGAATAAAAGTTTTTTCATAATTATTTACTTTTAAGAAATAATCGTTTCATCCAGCCCATTGAGAACGTGGAGAGCGTATAGCCGAGGGTTGGGACGACGGCATTGAGAAATGGTCGATCATTGCCAAGAGACCAGAATACCAGGATCATCACGAAATAGGTCGTCAAAATGATCCCGATTTTCCTCTGCAATGAAGTCTCCCATGCCTTCTCGAGTTCGACACGAGTATTTCGAGCCTTCAGGAATTCTATTTCTCCTTCGAGATGTTCGATCCGCTTTTCCATATGAGAAAATAAAAAGACCCTACAAAAAAGATTAAACTTTCTTGGGGTCCTAATAATTATTTGATTATTCTTTGGACGGTTCCACCCAAGTTCTCCGATATGGAGCAACTTTATTTGGGATCATTTTCCTCCTTCGAAACGCCACTTCCGATATCGTAAGAATATGAAACTAAAGTAAGTATAAAAACACTTTTCGAAAATGCAAGAATTTTCACAAAAATCTCGTGATAATATTTGCAATTCTAAGAGAATTGTGGCAAAGTACTCTTCTAGTCTGAAAAATAATCTCTTTTTTATATGTCTTACTTTGCAAGTTCTGCTTCACCTGAATTGGCACACTGGCACGAAGAGCAACCGACTCACCTCTTGAGTATCGACTCGATGCGATCGAATATATTCGACTCCACGAGACAAGCACTCGCCGAACTCCAGACATTCATCGTCGAGGAGAAACACCAAATCGCAGATATCTGCACCCATTTTGGGATCCATGATTTCTCGCACAATCTCGCAAATCGCAATCTCACTGGTGCGACTATCGCACTCTACTCAGATGGACACCTCGAAATCCGACGTGAAGGTGCGAAGCATGCGACGAGCTTTCCTGTACAATTAATTGCTTAAACCTACTCTAATAATATGGATATGCCTAGCATCGAAAATCATGAGGTACAGAATAAAAAGTGACAAAAAGCCCTAGCATATTGATTTAAAATAGATCGATATACAAATCCTGACGGATGAAGTGCTCCACCAGAAGCTGGAATGAAGGAAGATAGACAACTCGCGGAAAAACTTTCAAAAAGTTTTAATCCCCCGAGATCAGTCGTTTGCTTTACAGGAAAAGAAAACACTATTATTCGTTTTTCTGGTAAAGAATTCTACATGGAACTCACTGTGGCTAATCAAGTACTTACTACCTGAGATAAGATTAGTACAATAAAAGAGTTTTATTCAGCAAGTATTGCTCTGCTTCGGAATAAACAAAAGGTACAAAGAACTGCTCAAGCTGACCTATGAGACCTTCAAGATATAATCTCCGCCTAACTCTATTCATATTTCGTTGACTTATACAATACCCCTCTTATACTGGAAGGGTATTTTATATATTTCTCTATGCGCAAGACCTATATCATCATACTCGTCCTCTGTGCTATCGCTTTCATGAATGCGAGCTACCTCTCCTATCATGCATATGCATTCTGGTTCGCAGATAATGCTGAAGCACTCCGTTCGCTTCCCTGTGATATCTCCGAATCCCTCTCTTGTTCTGGGATATTATCCAATACTCGCGCTCTCATATTCGGCATACCCTTCCCGATGATCGCTATGGTCGTCTATCCGATACTTTTTGCTCTCGCATTTTCTGGATATTTCCGTAAGTCTCTCACCGAGATGAAGATCATCACGATTATGGCGATCATGGGTATATGTTTCAATGGATATGTGATACCTCAAGAGATTATCATTTCTGTATTCTGCCCTCTCTGTGCCATGTGTAGTGCTATCATCGTGACGATCGCGATCCTCGCAGGAATCACATGGAAAAAAGGATTGCAAAAATCATAATATCACTATAATAAATAAAATAACAACCGCTACTATGGTCGCATGACTGGACACGATGACATCATATTCACTCCCGACGATTTCGTAAGGCTCTTTTCGTATACTCGGAACTCCTCGAAATTCGGGGAGTTTTTATTTACTATTTCTCTCTATGTCACACATCCTCGCTACATTCCATGGGATCGAGAAGGATCTGATCGAAGATATGATCCATGACCATATCAAGAAGCACAAACATGATATGTATGTCGAGCATCTCTGGTGCAATGCAGATAATGAAGATGAGATTATCTTTCTCTTTAAAGTCGATGATATCGATCATGCTCGAAAAATCCTCGAAAAAGTCCATGAAGAATCCTTACTTCATACGCGTGATGTCAATCCTCCTGAGATCATCTATCTAAGAAAATAATTTTATCATGAAATTCCCCATACTCTTCCTCATCTCTCTCATGGTCCTCTCATGATGTGAAGCGGCAAATCTCAGAAAGGATAGTGATAAGCAGATAACCGCACTTGAGAAAGAAGTCGCGACACTGAAGGTGGAAAATGCCAATCTCAAAGTAGAGAATGATCTCCTGAAAGCCTGAGGCAATCCGACTACGATCCAAACCTCGACTTCATCTCTGGTATCGGGCGACCCACAGTTCGTGGAGTGAAGCTATACTGGATGTATGAAAGAAGCATACGATATCTACATCTCTCAGGGTTCAGAATACTGTAAGAAAAAATGATATACTCCTATCGATATAGCCGCGAATAAATGTCAGCTCGAAGATGCGATCATGGATCAGCTCCGATCCACGAAGACCAAAGCCGAGTGAGAATGTAATAATCTTTATAAATAGCTTTCTTCCCTATGAAATACTCTCTTCTGCTTCTCTCACCGCTTCTTCTCCTATCGTGTGCATCGCAAGCAAATCCTGAGATGACTCGACAGATCCAGAATCTCGAACAAGAGATCACTCTCCTCAGGACTGAAAACATAAACCTCAAAACCGAGAATAATCTCTGTAAAACCTGATGAATACAGACAATTGGAGAAAAAAGCTGAACTTCCTGACTCGAAAGCATAGAACCAGAAGCAGTCAAATGAAGCTTCGCTGGATGTATACAAAAGGCCCACGAGATCTATATTGCTCAGTCTGCTGAATATTGTAAAAAGGTTGGATATACTCCGGAAGATATCGCGATGGATAAATGCCGACTCAAAAATACTATCAAAGAGAAACTCAAAACCATAAACAATAAATCCGAGGATGAGTGCTACAATATCTATAAATAAACTTCATCTTTATGAAATCCACTATCTTTCTCTTCATCCTCATATTTCTGACTTCGACTCTCTGAGTCGAAGCAGCGAGTACTCCAGTGAAATACCAAACTGGAAAGAAGGGGTGATGCTATACGATGAAAAAATCCGAAAAAAGTGGCAAAACCTATAAATCCTATGTCGATAAAAAATATTGCAAGAAAGCAAAATAAATTCTACCTCATCTGATAATTCAATTCCTTGAAATACTCTCTCATCTTCATCTCATTCATCCTACTCTTTCCTAGTATTACATTTGCCTCTACTTCAAAAGATACAGCTTGTAAATATAAAGAATGAATATATCAAAAATCTCTTGAAGTAGTTGGACTCAAAAATGCATCTGTATCTGAGTTTCAGAAGAGAAATTATTATGATCATGCAGGGCTCTGATATGTAGTACGTCAGTCAAATATGTATAAGAAATGAAGTAATACTTATGATGACTACTCTGTATATTCTTATAACTGTAAAACCAAAAAACCTACACGTATTATCTGGCAGATGACTTTTAGAAAAGTGGTAGAAAAGATTCCTTCCAATCATGTATTTTCTGACGCAAGAATCAGCTTCATCGGATGAAAGTATATAAATGTCTCTTGGTATCCGGATGAAATAGTTTGTTTGACCGATAAATGTAATCCTTGATTCTACGAATCATCTATCAATCTTTCTCCTCATACTTTCACTGTAGTGAAGAGAATACCTGAACGCTGACCCAATGAATACGATATAGTCAGCACCTATAAATACTAAATCTTCCACTCATGAAATCACTCACTCTCTTATTTATCTCGCTTCTCTTCTTCATGACTTCGTGTACGATCGACCGGAATTGAGAAAATAAAGATACCTTAACGCCGAAAATAATTACAAAAATTCCTCAAATAAAGGATACGAGCTGCGACAAATGAGATAATAAATGTGAATTAAAAAAAATTTGTTTTTCTAAAAATGATCATAACGATATCGTTTTAGATAGTGGCTGATATCAGTACTTTAGCACTATTGTGACTATGGGGGATGAGCTCTACTATTTCGAAAATACTGATTGATTTCCATTTTGGAGTGATATAGATAAGAGTAATCATAAAAAAGGAACTATATATTCTTTTAAGAAAATGAACTGTAAAACATATGAAGAAAAGGAGCTCGTATCAAATAATGAAATGCTGAGAGTTCTAGAAGCACTTCCACAAAGAGATAATTATAAATATAGACCTTATATATTTGGTTGGGATGTGTTTCAAGATGTAGATTTTTCATTCTTTTGAGGTATATTACGGTTTAAATATGTAAGCTGAAGTGAGATGTGAGGTCCTTGGTCAGGGTATAATATTACAATGAATACTAGAACAATTAACAATGCAGATAATGCTGATTGATATGTAAATTCAGTTGCTGTTTCTATTGACTGAAATTTCGACTCTAATGATGGTAATTCAAAAAAGATAGAGTTTTCGACATGATTTTACATAAACAAATAAATATAAATATATTTAACCTATTTTTCTCTCCTATGAAATTCTCCCTCCTCTTAATACCGCTTCTCTTCTTCATGACATCGTGTACTATCGACTGGAATAATACTAAACTGGCCTCCTAAATGTCCAAAATCTTTCTCTACATCGATGAATCCAAAGACTATAAAAATAACACCTTATATTTGTGAGGTATTGTGACACATCTAGGCTTTCATGCATTCGAGAAGCTCTGCCAGAATATACTCCCCGCAGATTTCCCCTACGAGCTGAAGTCTACTCGACCACATGATCGACAAATCCTAGAACAGTTCATGCTAAAAGAAGATTGTCCGATGTCGATACTCGTAGAAAAACTTTCCGCAAAGAATGACACTGAGTATATAGACGCGCTCATAAGATATGTCGATATATTTCTCACTCATACAGACATACAGGTATCATCTTTAGATATATCGGCAGACTTTATCAGACTCGCTCGAGATATGAGAAAACTCCAAAAATCTCTCTCTAAGAAATTCTCGAATCAATTTTGAATACCTATAGTGATCGAATTTAAAAACTCCTCCCAGTACAGATCTATACAGTTCGCAGACCTCGCCGTCGGCATCCATAGGCGAGAATAGGCAAACAAAAACCCCGCTGTATGTGCTTCTCAGAGTGAGTCCAAGACTTCTCTCCACACCACATTTCGGGGATTTGTATGAATTCAGTATATCACTTTCCCTGTTCCAGTCAAGCTACTTATACTTTTTTTAAAGATATGAAACTCTCACTCCTCCTCATCCCCCTTCTCCTCTTTATGACGTCGTGTTCGATCGATTGGAATAATAAAGATATTACTATAATACAAACTAATACCTGATCTTTCGATAAAGAAATAGTAAAATGCGTCAAATGAGATAATAAATGTGAATTAAAAAAAATATGTCTTTCTAAAGATGATCATAATAATATCGATCCCGAAGAAGATACTGGCTGATCTCAATACTTTAGCAGTATAGTGAAAATGGGTGATGAACTCTATTATTTCAAAAATACAGATGGATTTCCAGAATGGGGTAGCATGGATAAAAGTAATCATAAAAAAGGTTCTATCTATGCCTTTAAGAAAATGAATTGTAAAACATATGAAGAACAAGAGCTCGTATCGAATAATGAAATGCTCAAAGTCCTAGAATCACTTCCATCATGAGAAAATTATCAATATAGACCATATATATTTGGTTGGGACGTGTATAGTGATGTAGATTTTTCCTTCTTTGGAGGTGTATTACGATTTAAATATGTGAGTTGAAGTGAAGAAGGAGGTCCTTGGTCAGAATATAATGTTACGATGAATACTCGTGCTATCAACAACGCAGATAATGCAGAATGATATGTACCTTCAACTGCTGTTTCCATAGATTGATTTTCTAAAATTCAAGATATAAATTCAAATGAAATAAGATTTTCTACATGATTCTATATTAATAGGTAAATACTCAATAGATCTTGAGAAAAATACTATCATAAGAGCATTAATTACTAACCTAATAACCAATGTCAAAATTCTGAATTATCCTCCTCATCCCTCTTCTCTTCCTCTCATCATGTACGATCGACTGGAATAGTGAAAAAGATAAAAAAATCAAGGAACTTGAAAAGCAAATTATTGAACTGAAAGAAAAAAATAATGATACATCTTTTAAGCGAAAGAAGGATTGTCATGAGTTATATGAAAAAATATTAGGACCATCACTAAGAGAAATATCTCCTAAAGCCAGTATAAATATTTTCTACTCAGAACAGACCAGCTCATGCCTTACAATGTTCGATTGATGGACAGATAACGAAAGGAATTTTGTGATTTATGATATCCTTGCACAAAAGCAGCTTTTTAGTTTTGTTGTAGACAAAGATTGGAAGATTAAGCGTAAGAATCATTTAGTAGAATCAGATTTAGATAAGTTAAAATGTGAGTTTAACGATGCTTTATCGGAATTATGAGGTGATAAGTATTTCAGTACCGAATGCTCTTATATCAAGTAACCAACTATAAAAATATGTCTGATACAATAATCTGAGCACTTATTTGAGCTAGTTGAGTAATTTTTGGACAAGTATGCTATTACTATTTAATCGAACGGCAGAGCCTCCAAAAAGAACGGGAGTTTTCATTTAGAAAAGAGCGCTATTTTCTCACTGAAAAAACAGTACTTGAAATACTAGATACGCTTCTAAAAATAGATACGATAATCAGAGAAATGAATGCAGAACTTCATTGATGAGTATTCTCTAGCTTACATGAGTTAGTAAATTCCAAAGATTCGCTACAAAATAAGCTTTTGTATATGGAAAATATTGAATCAAGTATCAAAATATATTTTCCTAAATGTACTCAAGATTTTCAAGCATACCGAGCAAGTCTATATAATTTATATAATATCCATAGCGAATCACAAAACACGTGACTAGTGGACTCGGAATGACGAAAAGAATACGGAAAATATGAGAAATCCAAAGAAAATTTTGAGAAAAAACTCATTGATTCATTGGAAAGCACAAAGCTTTTTATATCATAATTTTAACTTTTACCCTTACTAATTATTACTTTATGTCTCCCCTCTCTACAAAACGCCACTCTCTCTCCCACATCATGGCTCAGGCTGTCCGCATGGTCATGTGAGCAAACGCGAAGCTCGCTATCGGACCTGATGTCGATAATGGCTGGTACTACGATATCGACTTCGGTGATGTCGCTCTCGAAGAAGCGAAGCTCAAAGATATCGAGAAGAAGATGCGAGCGATCGTCCGTGAAGGTCAGACATTTCGTCCATTTAAACTCCCGGTAGCAGATGCTCGGACATTTCTCACGGCACTCGGTGAGACCTATAAAGTCGAGATGGTCGATGAGCTCGAAGCGAAGGGTGAGACGGTGATAGGATTTTATGCGAATATCGGAAAATTCCAGAATCCTGCGTACAAGGACTTTGCATTTCTCGAGCTCCATACGACCGACTTCAGGCTTTCGACATTTATCGATATGTGTCAGTGACCTCACGTATCCAATACCAATGAGATCGCAGAAGATAGCTTCAAGCTCGACAAGCTCGCTGGAGCATACTGGCGGGGGGATGCGAAAAATTGCCAACTCACGCGTATCTATGGTCTCGCATTCGAGACGAAAACTGAGCTCGACGCCTATGAGCATATGATGGAAGAAGCAAAAAAACGCGATCATCGTATACTCGGAAAGAAGCTGAAGCTCTTCACTGTATCGGATATGGTCGGCTCTGGACTCCCTCTCATCCAGCCGAACGGTATGATAATCCGTGAAGCAATCAAAGACTACCTCTGGGATCTTCATAAGGACAAAGGCTACGATCGTGTCTGCACTCCACATCTTGCGAAGGAGGAACTCTATCAGACGAGTGGCCATGCAGGAAAGTACCTCGAAGATATGTTCTCCGTCTATGGTGGGACATCGAAGGAGAACTTCTTCTTGAAGCCCATGAACTGTCCACATCATATGCAGATATTCGCAGATAATCAATTCTCCTACCGAGATATGCCTGTGAGATATTTCGAGCCTGCGACGGTATACCGCGATGAGAAGACCGGTCAGCTCTCAGGACTCACTCGTGTCAGATCCATCACCCAAGATGACGGACACCTCTTCTGTCGTATCAGTCAGATCAAAGAAGAAGTCTCGACGATCGTCGATATCGTGAAGGAGTTCTATACGACTTTCGGACTTATGGACGGATACTGGGTTTCTCTCTCGATCCGTGATCCACTCACTCCAGAGAAGTACCTCGGAGGCAACGACGTATGGGAGATCGCCGAGAAAGCCCTCGAAGAAGCGGCTATCGCCAATGGACTCAACTATCGTCCGATGCCGGGAGAAGCTGCTTTCTATGGACCAAAGCTCGACTTCATGTTTAAAGATGCGATCGGACGTGAGTGGCAGCTCGCGACGATCCAGTGTGACTTCAATCAGCCCAATCGCTTCAAACTCTCGTTCAAAAATGAGAAGGGAGAAGATGAGCAACCAGTCGTCATCCACCGCGCGATATCAGGAAGTCTCGAACGATTCATGGGAATCATGATCGAGCACTTTGCGGGGACCTTCCCTCTCTGGCTTGCTCCAGAACAAGTCCGTATCATTCCTGTAGGTGAGGCATTCGTCGGATATGCTGATGAGATCTACAAAATAATGAGAAATGCAAATCTTCGTGTCAAGCTCGATGACTCATCCGATAGCCTCGGGAAGAAGATCCGTAATGCAGAGACAGAGCATGCGAACTATATCCTCGTCGTCGGTGAACAAGAGATGACGGCTCGGAGTCTCGCTGTCAGAAATTTCAAGACGAAATGACAGTCGAATGAAGGGATTGAAGAATTCACCACAAGAATAAAGGTAGAAATTGAGGAGAAATCACTCTAATAATTTAAACAAAAGACTGTTATTATCACTTATTCCTTGTATAAGGTAATGTATTTATGAAAAAATATTTTCTCTTTCTGGGTATTCTGGGAGGATTCATCGGATGAATCATGAGCTCATATACTATCTCACAGATGAATACAAGAAGAGAAATATGATCTATCATCTCATAAGGGAAGATATACTGATCATTCAGATATCGTATAAATAGTAGTCCATTTCGGAAGATATCTTTCTCATCATCATATACCTATGGATATCCTCAAGCACTCTCTCACTATTCCGAGATTTCCCTACTCTATAGATGCTCTGCGGACTCTTATCGGAGATCTCGTCGAGTATATCATGAAAAAAAATGATGATATCATCTATCTCGGATGTCTCTCTGTATGACCCCTCATCGGAGTATCAGCTGGGATATCTTCAGAAAGTCTCCAGATCTGAGCTACAAGTACGCTGATAGGATCGATACCGAGTCTACTAGTATGGTTACCATCTTATATAGATAAAACCTTAAAATAATATATAAAAATCTACAATTATATATATTTCGAGTTAAGAGTCATTTCCTGCATATTTCGCCATTTCGAAGGGCGATTTCTATCCTTCTTTTGAAGCTCCAAACATGGAACATACATATCTGAGAAATATGATCATAGGTATTTTTCCTTATTTTAAAAGGCTCTTGCCTAGAAGATTTTAATAAAATTAAGATTTTCTAGGCTTTTTTATAAAAAGTTTTAATCATTCTAATGAGTTCTTTTTCAAGTTCAACTGTTTCTTTGGTATATCTCCATTCACACTCTTTTAAGTGGAGA